>DAIOXG010000023.1:0-16324 GCA_036758085.1 Prevotella sp.
TATATTGCTCTCTCAAATTCCGTGAGAATAAAAATATCAGTAAAAATAGCGTGAAAATTTTTCTGTAATAAAAATAATTCATATATTTGTCAGCAAATACAACTTATTATAACTAAAACATTGAAAACATGGCAAGCAAAAGAGACATTAAGAAAAGAGTGAATTATATATGCAGCGAATTGTTCGCTGAGTGTGTGGCAACATCCCTGTATGGAGGAAATAAAGACGAGGAAAACGTGAAGGCACTCATGCATACTATTCTGACAATACACCACGATTATGTGTGCAGAATATCACATGTAGAACCGGGGCTGCCGGCAAAGAAATTCTTCTCAGACTTTTCCAAGAGCTTCAACGGACAGGTGAATGAAATAATCGACCAAATCTCTAATCTTTAACAAATTAAGAACCAAAAGCCTTACGAGCTGGCAGGCATGCTGGGTATCGGCATGTTTGTCAGCTCGCAAGGCTAATTATATATTATATGATAAACAACTTTTGCCAATGGCTACTCTATAGCCGTATGGGATGGAAGAAAGAAGTAACAGTTGACCATCCTGGAAAATTCATCATCTGTCTTGCTCCACATACCAGTAACTGGGATTTCGTCATCGGGCAGCTATATATGCGTGCTGAGGGCTTTCATATCAATTTCCTGATGAAGAAAGAATGGTTCTTCTGGCCGCTCGGAGTCTTCTTCAAACATATTGGCGGAATTCCAGTGTGGCGCTCAAAACATACAAGCATGACAGACAACCTTGCTGAAACGGCAAGGAAAAGGGACAGTTTCAGACTTTGCATCACTCCGGAAGGAACACGAAAGCCTGTGGCTGACTGGAAGAAGGGTTTCTATTTCATTGCGCTAAAGGCTGGACTCCCTATCCTACTTTATGGCGTTGACTATGAAAGGAAACTCATCCAATGTACAAAGAAAATCATTCCGTCGGGTAATCTCGATGCCGACATGAAAGAGATAAAGCTCTACTTCAAGGATTTCAAGGGGAAAAAACCGGAAAACTTTGTTGTTGGGGACTTAGACTGAATTTTTTGAGATGAATAAAAAAATCATTATCGCAAGTGCTATAGCCCTGTTGTGTTCTTGCGGAAGCCATAAAAAAGTAGTAAAGGAAACGAAGGGCACACCGTCTACAAGTACTTCGGGAACGAAAGAGAAGGTGTATGCCGAGGATATCGACTACCGCGGACCTCAATGGGTGACAAATGCCTCAAGGCTATGGACTCCGGGAAAGGGACTGAACGGCAGGCATTTCGCAATATGGGCAAGTCACGGCAGATACTTTAATCTACAGAAAAGCGAATGGGAATGGCAACGGCCAAGACTGTTCGCCACTAACGAGGATTTGTTTACACAGACTATCGTCGTGCCGTATCTGATGCCGATGCTGGAAAATGCAGGAGCCTGTGTCTTCTCTCCAAGGGAAAGAGACTGGCAGAAGAACGAGGTCGTTGTGGACAATGATGACGCAAACGCTTCTTCCGGATATAAGGAGGATAATGTTCAGCAGCATTGGACTGATGCCGGAACTGAAGGATTTGGCGGTACTGCGACCGACAGACTCTATGGTGCGGCAAATCCTTTCACCTGGGGCACTACACGCAAGGCAAAGGCTGCTGCTACGCCGACCTGTACGGCGACATACACGCCACAAATCCCCGAGGATGGTAGGTATGCCGTATACGTAAGCTATGCCTCTCTGAAAAAGAGTGTTATGGATGCTCACTACACCGTGTGGCACAAGGGCGAGAAAACCACATTTCTCGTAAATCAGCGCATGGGAGGAGGAACATGGGTTTATCTCGGGACCTTCGACTTTGAACGCGGATGCTCAGGGCGAAACTGCGTGACGCTGACAAACGAAAGCAGCGACAAGGGCTTTGTTACGGCAGATGCCGTACGCTTCGGCGGCGGTATGGGAAATATCGTAAGGGGTGGCACGGTGAGCATGCTGCCGCGCTGTCTTGAAGGGGCACGGTATTATGCACAGTGGGCAGGAGCTCCCGACAGCGTGTATAACTCAAAGGCAGGTACTGACGACTATAAAGACGACATAAACGTGCGCTCGAGAATGACAAACTGGCTTGCCGGCGGTTCTTGTTATGTTCCCACACATGAAGGGAAGAATGTGCCTATAGAACTGTCGCTGGCTGTACATAGCGATGCCGGATATTCGTCTGACGGGAAATCTATATATGGTTCACTGGCTATCTGCACTACAGATTTCAATGACGGAAAACTTGCAACTGGACTCTCGCGGCAGTGGTCGAAGACTCTTGCACAGTCGCTCCTCGGCAACCTTAACAAGGATATGAGCCACAGTTTCGGGACATGGGCGGCACGCGACCTGTATGACCGCAATTATTCGGAGACTCGTGTGCCGGAGGTGCCGTCAGCAATAATAGAGACATTGTCTCACCAGAACTTCCCGGATATGGAGATTGCACAGGATCCATATGCAAAATTTACCATAGCGAGAAGCTTGTATAAATCAATATTGCGGTTTACTGCCCAGCGACACGGAAAGAAATATGTTGTACAGCCATTGCCACCAGAGGCTCCGGTGCTTACATTCGTGGGCGAAGGTGTAGTGGAACTGTCATGGCAAAAGCAGCTCGACGATTCGGAACCGACAGCAAAACCGGATAAGTTCGTGGTATATACGGCGGCTGGAGACAACGACTTCGACAACGGAGAGATTGTTGATGGATGCAGGATTAGAATAAAACTGTCTCCCGACGCTTTATATAAATTTAAAGTTACTGCCGTAAACGACGGTGGAGAAAGCTTTCCGTCAGAAACTTTGTCTGCCGTATATCATCCGGGAACGAAAAAGACGATACTCGTGGTAAATGCCTTCCACAGACTCTCCTCGCCTGCCGTATGCGACAATGATACGGAACAGGGCTTTGACCTCGATGCGGATATGGGAGTAAGCTACGGACTTACCGCCGGATGGTGTGGCAGACAAACGGGATTCGACAAGACGAAAATGGGTAAGCTCAGCAGCGATGGACTTGGCTCTTCTGGCTGCGAACTTGAGGGACAATTCATTATGGGCAATACTTTTGATTATACCGCAGAGCATGCAAAGGCTATATTGCCAATGAAGAGATACAACGTGGTGAGTATGTCGAGCAAGGCTCTTGAAGCTACCGATACGCTCAAGTTAAACAGCTATACCTGTGTTGATTACATCTTAGGATTGGAGAAAGACTCAAAATGGTCGTTGAAGAGCTTTAAAGCCTTTCCTGCAAAGATACAAAACCGGTTGCAGGATTTTATGGACCGCGGGGGAAGTATTCTCGTAAGCGGAGCATTCGTGGGCAGCGACATGACGAGCGACAGCGAAAGGCGTTTCTTAAAAGATGCCCTACATGTAGAACCGGCAGGACAGACAGCTTCCGACTCGGTCAGCGGTATGGGAACAAGCTTTGAGATATACTCGCAAATTAACGACAGGCATTATTCCGCCCCACGTGTAGACATACTGTCGCCAGTGGCACCGGCGTTCTGTTCGCTGACCTATGCCGACGGAACTTCAGCATGCGTGGCATGGCAGGGAACACGAGGACGGTCGATTGCTATGGGGTTCCCGTTTGAATGTATAAAATCAGACAAGAAAAAAGCGGTTATAATGAAGGCTTTGCTGAAGTTCCTTGAACAGTAAGGGACTTGAACGTAAAAAAACGTTTAAAAAAACTCTCGTTACAAGTTTTTTTGTACCTTTGCATAGAAAACCAAAAATGTAGAATCGAAATGAATAAATATATCTTCTTTTTTGCAGCCATGCTTATGGCAACGACGGCAAATGCACAGAACGTTTGGGAAAAGCCACAGACTGCCACCGCACAGAATGAAGAAATGACTCTCTCGCAGGAGCGAAAAGCCCAAAAAGCAGAGCGAAAAGCCGAGAAAGAGGCTAAAGCGAAGGCCGAGGAAAAATACCTCAGCGGAGCCGTGACGGAACAGGACGGCAAGGTGGTATGGACTGCTGATTTCAATTTCGGCGGAAAGACGGCGCAGGAGCTGTATAATGCTACGCTGAATGCACTTACGGCTATGATGGGAGATGAAAAGATGCTCGAAGGGAGTGCTGTAACGCTGCTGAACAAAAACGAGAAAATCATCGTGGCAGCAGGAAAACAGTGGGTTACGTTCAGAAATTCATTTCTCTCGCTTGACAGGGCAAAGCTCAACTACACGCTTATCGCCAAATGTTCCGACGGAGCCGTTAAGGTGGAAATGAAAAGAATATTTTTCATGTATGACGAAAACAACGGCAAGGGGGAGCAAAAGATAACTGCCGAGGAGTCTATAAACGACAAAAATGCACTGAACAAAAAGAAAACAAAGCTTGTGCCGGGATGGGCAAGGTTCAGACGCAATACCGTGGATTCGAAAGAGGAGATATTCAAGCTTCTGAAGGAGAATATCGAAAAGAATCTTAATAAATAACAAAGGAGCGGTATTCCTCAAGAATATGTTCGTTGCCCTCTTTGGGGCTAAAAAACAACAAGTAACTTGCATGACAGAAAATAATATCATTACCGAGAACGAGGAGCAGGGACTGCGTATGCCGGAGAGAAGGCATAGAAGACCTCAACAGGAAAGAGGACGTTTCTTTATACTCAGAAATATCCTTAATATAATATTCATCATTGGTGCCATTGTTGGAATGATTGTATATTTCTTCAAAAACAGTGATGCCGGAACGATTATCGTTCTGGGGGCCATGGCTTTCAAAATGTGTGAATGTGTTATTCGACTCGTGAAATGACAAGAAGTAAACTCTATGCCACGGTGTTTGTTGCTGTAGCGTCAATTACGGCAAATGCGCAAAGTTATAATCAGCTTACTGACGACGGTACCTTTACGCAAGCTGGAACTAACGCCGAAAGCAACTCTTTTAGCGGCGGACGAAGGGATTCCACAAAGGGTAAGAACAAGATTATACCTAAAGGACTGAAGGTGTGGACGGTGGATGAAAGGTTTGGCGACAGGATAATGGCTCGCCCTGACACCGTTCAGCACATGTTCATGAATTCTATCTTCACAACTGGAATGAGGGGGGAATTCAACTCTACGGGAAATCTTGGCGCACCGAGAATCAACAGGATTTTTGTGGACAGACAGGAAAGGGAACAGTTTATGTTTACTCAGCCATACGACTATTTCGTACAGCCGGTAACAAGCTTTCTCTTTACCAATACGCTGTCGCCTATCACGAACCTTACTTATAATGAATGTGGCGACCGCACGAACGGAGAGGATCATCTGAAGGCTCTCTTCGGAGTTAACGTGAACAAAAGACTCGGCGTGGGATTCAAGTTCGACTATATCTACGGCAGAGGTTATTATCAGAACCAAAGTACGGCACACTTCAACTATTCCATGTATGCATCGTATCTCGGCGAAAGATACAATGCACATTTCCTCTTTTCAACGAACCACCAGAAGGTAACTGAAAACGGCGGTATTACTGACGACAGATATATCACGCATCCGGAGGTGTTCAACGATGATTTTAACGAGGATGAGATACCTACGGTATTGCAGCAGAACTGGAACAGAAACGATAACCAGCACATCTTCTTCAGTCATAGATACAACATCGGCTTTAACCGCAAGGTGAAGATGACCGATGAAGAAATCAAGGCAAGGATATTTGCCATAGAGTCGAAAAAGGAGAACGATGAGGAGAAAAGACTCGAAGAGGCAAGGAAGAAAGCCCAAAGAAACGGTACAGACTTCTACGAACGGGGATATGAAAACGGCAAGAAATCATTTGCAGGAAGACCTGACGGATCGAAAATTGCCGGTGATGAACCTGTTGCTGAGGAGAAAGACGCTACTGGAAGAGTTAAAGTAAACGGCAAGGCTGAAGCTGACTCTCTCGCGATGGCACAAAATAAGCTGAAGGCTGACACGGCATGGATGAAGAACGAATACGTGCCGGTAACAAGTATTATACATACGCTCAAGTTCGACAACTACAGCAGAATTTATGAAGCGTATGACACACCGGAGAATTTCTATCTCAGCAAGTATGATATCGACAACAAACTCGGTGGCGACTCTATCTACGACAAGACACGCCACTATGCGCTGAAAAATACTCTTGCACTCGCTATGCTCGAGGGCTTCAACAAATGGGCTAAGGCTGGAATAAAACTGTTTGCTACATCTGAACTCCGACATTTCTCGCTACCGGCACTCGGAAGCGGAAAGGATTCTTATAATGAGCACAACCTGAGTATCGGCGGACAAATATCAAAGACTCAGGGACGGACGCTGCATTATGATGCTACTGCCGAAACATGGGTCGTGGGAGAAGATGCCGGACAACTGAAGATTGACGCTGATGCAGACCTGAACTTCAAGTTGTTTGGAGATACCGTGAGGCTCAATGCCAAGGCTTATTTCTATCGTCTTAACCCTACGTTCTACTATCGCCACTATCATTCACAGCATCTGTGGTGGGACAATAACGGACTTGACAAGGAGATTAGGTCGAGAATTGAGGGGATGTTTACAATAAACAGAACCAAAACATCGCTGAGAGTGGCATTCGACAATATTAAGAACTATACGTATTTCGCACAGAAATATAACATAACGGAAGACTACGGAAGGACGGGAAATACTGTCAGCGTGAAACAAAACAGCGGAAACATTAGTGTGATAACTGCTCAGCTCGGACAGGACTTTAAACTCGGTCCTCTGCATTGGGAAAACTTGCTGACTTACCAGAAGTCAAGCAACAGCGATGTTCTCCCGGTGCCGGCAATAAACATATACACAAACTTATATCTGAGATTCAAACTGGCAAAGGTCCTCAACGTGGACCTCGGTGCCGACGCACGCTATTTTACGAAATACAAGGCACCGGACTACAGTGCGGCACTCGGACAGTTCACTGTGCAGGATAACGGCGAGAACAACGTGAAGACGGGCAACTACCCTATCGTTAACGTGTATGCCAACATGCGTTTGAAACAGGCAAGGTTCTTCCTAATGCTGAGCCATGTAAATGCCGGCAACGGCGAGGCTTTCATAACGCCACACTATCCTCTGAACTCTATGGTTCTGAGATTCGGACTCTCATGGAACTTCTTTAACTAAATACCGAATATAATTTTATAAAAATATGCCTCAAATATCAGTACGCGGACTTGAGATGCCGCAGTCTCCTATCAGGAAACTTGCTCCTCTTGCTGCCGCAGCAAAGAAAAAAGGAATTAAGGTTTATCATCTTAATATCGGACAGCCGGATTTGCCAACACCACAGGTGGCACTCGACGCTATAAAGAACATTGACAGAAAGATTCTGGAATATTCACCTTCTCAGGGTTATCTGAGCTATAGGGAGAAACTCGTGGGTTATTACAAGAAGTATGACATCAACGTTACACCCGACGATATCATCATTACATGCGGTGGTAGCGAGGCGGTGTTATTTGCCTTCATGTCGTGTCTTAACCCTGGCGATGAAATTATCGTGCCGGAACCGGCTTATGCCAACTATATGGCTTTTGCCATTTCTGCAGGTGCAAAGATCCGCACAATTGCCACAACCATCGACGAAGGCTTCTCTCTGCCGAAGGTGGAAAAGTTTGAAGAACTAATCAATGACCGTACAAGGGCTATTCTTATCTGTAACCCTAACAATCCGACGGGATATCTCTATACAAGAAGGGAAATGAACCAAATCCGGGATATGGTAAAGAAACACGACCTTTATCTCTTCTCCGACGAGGTCTATAGAGAGTATATCTATACCGGTTCGCCTTATATCAGCGCATGTCATCTGGAGGGTATCGAACAGAATGTTGTTCTTATCGACTCTGTCAGCAAGCGATACAGCGAATGCGGTATCCGTATCGGAGCTCTTATCACTAAGAATAAAGAGGTTAGACAGGCTGTCATGAAATTCTGTCAGGCAAGACTCTCGCCACCTCTTATCGGACAGATTGCCGCTGAGGCTTCTCTCGACGCTCCGGAAGAATACTACCGTGATGTATATGACGAGTATGTGGAACGCAGAAAATGTCTTATCGACGGACTGAACCGTATTCCGGGTGTCTACTCTCCTATCCCGATGGGAGCTTTTTATACTGTAGCAAAATTACCAGTTGACGACAGTGAGAAATTCTGTCGCTGGTGTCTTGAGGAATTCTCATACGAGGGCGAGACGGTAATGATGGCTCCGGCAAGCGGATTCTATACAACTCCGGGTGCTGGACGCAATCAGGTGAGAATTGCTTATGTCCTGAAGAAGGAAGACCTAAACAGGGCTTTGTTCGTTCTCAGAAAAGCGCTCGAGACTTATCCGGGAAGAGTTGACGAATAGTGAGGTCATAAAAACAGACATGTAAATAACATATAGCAGAATATGAATTTACCGTTTTTTTTGGCGAGGAGACTTTACTCCGACAGCGGTAACGGCAGAAAGGTAAGCAAACCTGCTCTCTATATTGCAACGGCGGGTGTGGCTATCGGTCTTGCCGTTATGATTATCAGTGTCTGCGTTGTCTTCGGATTCAAACACACTATAAGGAATAAGGTTATCGGACTTGGTAGCGATATCACTGTGGCAAGCTACAACACGTTGCACGGCATGGACCAATGTCCGGTGTTTATCGGAGACAGCATGACGAAGGTGATTCAGCGGACTCCGGGGATTGCCCACATGCAGAAATATGCCACAACCCAAGGTATACTGAAGACGAATAGCGATTTCATGGGGGTCGCCTTTAAGGGAATCGCGGAAGAATATGACACGACATTCATACATTCCTGTATGAAGGAGGGAAATATTCCGAAGTTTTCGGATAGTAAGGGAAGCAATAAAATACTCGTGTCGAAGAATATTGCCGACAAACTGAAGGTTAAGGCTGGCGACAAGATTTTCGCTTACTTCATCAGCGGCACAGACATTAGGGCGCGACGCTTTACTGTGAGCGGCGTGTATCAGACAAACTTGACTAAGTTTGATGAGGCTCTGTGTTTCTGCGACTTGTATACTGCTGCCAAAATCAACGGATGGCAACAAGGACAAGTGACGGGAGCTGAAATCAGCATAAAGGATTTCAAGAGAATTGATGCTGCTGCCGATTATTTGGTAAAAAATGTAAATAGGGCAACAGACAAATACGGCAGTTCATTCTCGTCGGAAACGGTTCAGGATATGTATCCGCAAATCTTTTCATGGCTTGACTTGCTCGATCTAAACGTATGGATTATTCTTGCTCTCATGACGTGTGTGGCGGCTATCACCATCATATCTGGATTGCTGATTATAATATTGGAAAGAACGGCAATGATCGGTCTGCTGAAGTCGCTTGGATGCAGAAATAGTGTCGTAAGGCATACGTTCATGTGGTTTGCCACGTTCATCGTTGGAAGGGGCATCGTTATCGGCGACATTATTGGCATCGGAATTGTCGTGCTACAGAATATGACGAGAATTGTAAAACTTGACGCTTCTGTATATTATGTTGACTATGTTCCGGTGGAATTAAACATTCCGCTTATTGTTATCATAAACATTGCGACATTGGTAATTTGCCTGTTGGCTTTTGCTGGACCGAGCTTTATCGTATCCCACATTACGCCGGCAAAGTCTATGAAATATGAATAGTAGACATTTTGTATTATCACGCCAAAACATTTTTTGTTAGGCATAACATCTTTTATTAATATGAAGAATTCTGCTAAATATATTGTAACTCTTGGTATTGCACTCGCACTCTCTGCAAGTAATGTCTATGCCCAGCGCAGGACAGGCAAAGTGCAGCAGAGGAATAAAGACGTAAAGTCGGGTGTCATCATGCAGGATTTGATTCCTGCAACTGCAAGACTTGTTATTGTGGACAGCATTGTTACCTCGAAAAATGATTTTATGCAGCATATTCCCCTATCTAAGGCATGCGGAAAAGTCATGAAGTATGATGATGTCTTTAAAGACGGCAAGCGACACGGCAACTCGAAGCTTATATATGTTAACGACTTCGGAGACAGATGTTTCTTTAATGATTCTACGGCAAATGGAGGGAGCATGCTATTTACTGCTGAAAAGCTCGGTGGAAAATGGCAGAAGCCAAGGGCTCTGACTGAACTCGGGGCGGATTTTCAGGATGCAGATTTCCCTTACATGATGCCAGATGGAGTGACTCTGTATTTCTCTGCCAGGAATAAGGAAAGGGCTCTCGGCGGAAGGGATATTTTCATGACAAGACTTAATACGGATTCTATGACGTTCTACAAGCCTGAGAATGTAGGATTGCCGTATAATTCTGCTGCTGATGAGTTCTGCTGCATCATTGATGACATCAATAATCTTGGCTGGCTCGTTACAAACCGCAGACAGCCGAATGGGAAAGTCTGCATATACACGTTTGTTCCGACAACTAAAAGATGGACGGACGACAATGCTGAAATGAGCGAAAAGAAGTTAGAGGGACTTGCTGCCATTACAAAGATTGCTGATACTTGGACAGACAAGAACGTGGTCGATGAAGCAAAGAATAGATTGAAATTGCTTGTTGAAAACAATAGCACCAACGATAATGCCGGCTCAGAGAATGACAACAGGATTTTCTTTATCGTAAATGATAAAAAAGTCTATACTTCACTCAATGACTTTAATTCTGAAACGGGCAAGAAACTTTTTCTTGAAGTTAGAGAACTGAAGAAGGAAAGAGAAAATACAATAACCCAGCTCCGACAATTAAGGGCGGACTTTTCCAATGGAAATAATGCAGAAAAGGCAAATCTGTCAAAAACAATTATAAAATTGGAAAATTACAGTGAAAACATATCATCTAAGATTAAATTTATTGAGAAAAAAATCAGAAATGCCGAAAATCTGATGTAAATTTGCATATTGTTTAATCTATAACATTTATATTATGAAAAGGTATTTTGCAGAATCGGAATTGATTATCAACAGCGACGGCAGCGTGTTCCATTTGCATGTCAAACCAGAATTCTTGGCTGATAAGGTTATTCTTGTCGGCGATCCTGGACGTGTGGAACTTGTCGCTTCACATTTCGACTCGAAGGAATGTGATATAGAAAGTAGGGAATTCCATACAATTACGGGATCGTATAAGGGCAAGAGAATTACTGTGGTATCTACGGGTATAGGTTGTGATAATGTCGATATTGTAGTAAACGAACTTGATGCTCTGGCTAATATCGACTTTAAGACAAGAGAGGAAAAGGATAGCTTCAGACAACTGACAATGGTAAGAATCGGTACTTGCGGCGGACTGCAGGAGTTCACTCCTACCGGTACTTTTATTTGTTCGAGGATGTCTATAGGATTCGACGGATTGCTGAACTTCTATGCCGGAAGGAATGCCGTATGTGACTTGCCTATGGAGAGGGCTTTCCTAAACCACATGGGATGGTCGGGAAATATGTGTGCACCGGCTCCCTACGTTATTAAAGCCGATGAAGAACTTGTTGACAGAATTGCTGCCGGAGATATGGTGAGAGGTGTTACTATTGCATGTGGCGGATTCTTCGGACCGCAAGGCAGAAGATTGCGCATACCGCTTGCTGACCCTAATCAAAACGAAAAGATCGAGAGCTTTGAATATAACGGCATGAAGATTACTAATTTTGAAATGGAAAGTTCTGCCCTTGCCGGTCTGTCGAAACTTATGGGTCATAAGGCTACAACCTGTTGCATGGTAATAGCAAACAGAGTGGCACAGAAGGCGGATACAGGATATAAAAACCATATCGACGACTTGATTAAGATTGTTTTGGAAAGAATTTGATTAATATAAACATTTTAGGATATGCAGAGTGGGCTGGAGTATTTTCAGAACACTCTGCAAAATTATTTTGATGATGAACAAAGATTTGTTTTTAAAGCGTAGGTATTTGTCGCTTGCTGTAGCATGTGCTGTGGTGATTGTTGGAATGGTATATTATTTCTTTTTTTCATCTATGCTGGTGATACATTCCACACAGTATCTTTACATCGACAATGATGACAATCTGGATTCGGTTACAACTAAACTCGCGGAGATTTCAAACAAGCATGCGATGGTAGGATTCCGTACATTAACACGTCATTCATCGTATGGAGAGAGTATCAAACCGGGTAGATATGAAATTAAACCGGGCAATGGCTCTTTTGTGGTATTCAGAAAACTCAGAAGCGGAATGCAGGCTCCTGTCAGTCTTACAATTCCTTCGGTGCGCACGATGGATAAGCTGGCTGAAGCTGTGGCAAAGAAAATGATGTTTAGCGAAACGGATTTGCTGAATGCACTCGAGAGTGATTCTGTATGCAAGAAATATGGATATGACAAGGAGAATTTCTGCTGTATGTTCATTCCTAATACGTATGACCTCTACTGGAATACTTCTGTCGACAAGTTTTTGGACAAGATGAGCGCTGAAAGCAAGAAGTTCTGGACTTTTGAACGTAAGAATAAGGCAAAGGCTATGGGACTTTCTACTAATGAGGTGATGACTCTGGCAAGTATTGTTGATGAGGAAACGGCAAATGACGGTGAGAAGCCAATGATTGCCGGTATGTATTACAACAGACTCAAGGCTGGTATGCCGCTACAGGCCGACCCTACTGTGAAGTTCGCCCTGAAGCAGTTTGAACTTAAAAGGATCTATCATAATATGCTGTCTACGAACAGTCCGTACAACACTTACAAGAATATCGGTCTGCCGCCAGGACCTATCCGTATTCCGTCGGTAAAAGGTATTGATGCCGTGCTTAACTATATCCACCACGATTATCTGTATATGTGTGCTAAGGAGGACTTTAGCGGAACTCATAATTTTGCACGCACTTATGAGGAGCATAAACAGAATGCTGCCAAATACTCTAAGGCTCTTAATGAGAGGGGTATTAATTAATTGAACACTTTTGAATAAAAATAAAAACGGGAATATTGCTCAATGCTTTATTCCCGTTTTTTTAGTATGTGTATCTTCTATATATGTTGAGAAGATGATGTCCTTTTATTTTGTTACTCTAAACCAGTCGGCATCTATCCAACCGCGATTTGCCTTGCCAGCAGGTTCAAAAGCTGCAAAACCAATCTTGGCTCCAATCCATTTGCCCTCGCGCATCGTGAAGAGTTTACCGACTTTTGTAAATTTCTTGCCGTCGAGACTGTAAGAGAACTGACATTTACTGTCATTAACATTCATTCGCATGTAAATGTCGATATGTGTTCCCGGCTGATAATCTATCTTGTCTACCTCAGTAGGCTGAAGAGTGGCAAGTACATCTACAGTCTGTGCCTTTCCCTTGTCAGCACTTTTACACGTGAGCTGCTGGAGTTGGAAGCTGTCGCCTACCCTCTTCACTACAAGAGCTGAATAGTCAAGTCCCTGCATTATAATTCCGCCACTCTGGTTTTGGTCCTTTGACGTAAAGCGAAGTTTTGCTGTAGCCGTGAATTTATCGGCTGGCGTCTTCTGAAGAAGAAGATTCGGAACTTCCCAAAGACTTGGAGCATTTTCTGTCAGCTTGTGGGTATATACACGCATGGTGCCAAACGATGTCGGCATACCGAAGGTCTGGTCGTAATTTGCATGCCACTGCCATTGAAGGCCTAATTTAGGAGTGTTGAACTCGTCACTCTCTGCCGGGTTCTCTATCTGCACCTTACCTGAAGTTTTTGGCTTGCGGTAGGTAGTTACAGGATCGCCACAGTAGTCGCCGTCTTTGTCTATTCCCATTACAGGCCAGTTGTCTTTCCATGTTACTGGCTGCAAATGAACAACTCGTCCGTAGGCTTCTTTGTCCTGAAAATGCAGGAACCAATCCTCTCCGAATTTTGTGTGTATCCAAGCTCCTTGGTGAGGACCGTTTATCTTCGACTTGCCCTGTGCAAGAACAACCTTACTCTCGTATGGACCGTAAATATTCTTCGAGCGCATGGCTACTTGGAAGCCTGTAGGTACTCCACCTGCAGGGAACATCACCCAATACCATCCGTCGCGCTTGTAAATCTTTGGTCCTTCACATGTGCGGCTCTCTTTTCCGTTGCCGTCATAAATGATAACAGGATTTCCGATGGCTTTCGTTCCGTCAGCAGAAAGCTCTCTCACACAAATTATTGACGCAAAGCGCGAACGGCTGTTGGCAAAAGCATTTACCAGATAGCAACGACCGTCTTCATCCCACAGCGGGGTGGTGTCTATGATTCCCTTTCCAGGAATTACGCAAAGCGGTTTTGACCATTCGCCTGCCGGATCCTTTGCTTTTACCATAAAGACACCATAATCCGGGTCGCCCCAATAGATGTAAAACTCGCCATTGTGATAGCGGATTGACGGAGCCCAGATACCATTACCATGAGACGGTTTGTCGAAAACCTCTTTGGGCTCAAGCTCCTTCACCGCATGTCCGATAATCTCCCAGTTTACCATATCCTTAGAATGAAGGATCGGAAGACCCGGAATACAGTTGAATGAACTCGCCGTAAGATAATAGTCTTCACCTACAGCGCAAGCGTCAGGATCACTGTAATCTGCGTTTATCACAGGGTTTGTATATGTCCCGTTACCATTGTCCGGACACCAAACTTGCGACCGATATTGTGCTGTTGCCAATAGTGGCAAAGATAACATGGCCGCCAATAATAATTTTTTCTTCATATATTTATATTTAGTAGTTCTGTTTCTTTTATAGAGAAATATCCTTCACTCTATCTGAAAATAACATTTACGAATTTTCCTTCTATTCTGTTGATTTTCAACTGATAGTTTACTTCGTGCGAAATACTCATCATACTTGCAAATTCCATTCGCTTGGACGAAAGCTCCAATGCCACATGCCCCATTGTGCTGCGGAGATTTACTTCCACACATGGATGGAGCAACAGTTTTCCTGAAGGCATATCGGCTACTGCCATCATGTCAACTCCAAGTCTGCCAACATATTTCCCTTGGAGAATCTCCGACATACTGTGCTCTAAGCGTCGGGTTACGATATCAAGCAAGTCTATATCAACGTATCTTGCCAACCGGAAGCGCTTGTCTTCTTCGCTGGATATAATGTTTCCGGTATACTTCCCGTTGAGGGTATGGAACACCGATAGTCCGCGGTATTCTACCCTACCATCGGCACGGGCAACGAATTCAAGTGCGAAATCACACACCTTGTTATAATATGGCTCTGCCATTATATATCCCTGATGCATGATTGTTTTTTTTGCCCACGAACTCTTTGCCTCGTCATACTTGCCGGTAACATAACGTATTCCTCTACCGGATGAACTCCAAGGAGCTTTAAGAACTATAGCCCTATAACCGCGCAACAATTCTTCTATATCTTCATTTGAACTGCATACGAAGGATTCTCCGCACGTTACATTTTCTATTCCACAGCGCAGCTCTTTAAGTAGTGCTACGGTATGACGCCTTCCAGAAAGCTCTCTGACAGCATCAAGCATATTGTCGTCGGGGAGCAGGCTCTCTCCCACTCCATTCTCCAACAGTTCGGCTCTTATTCTTTTATCCCATCCCCATGGCAGAACACTGTCAATAGGAAGTTCCTTTATGTCCTCTTTTTCTACGAAGAGTACATCATTCATAAGGTTTCTCAATGGATTAGAAGCCTTTAATGCGTATTTTATGTCGTCTACCAATACACAATCGCCGTCATCTGCCCAAAGAGACGGGAGAAAGCCCAAATTCATCCTGAGCTCCTGTGCGGCATGAGGAACACTTATATGCGGCTTGTTATAGGCAAGTGCGATGTCATGTTCTGGATTGAAAATATGTAATTTCACTTCTGATATTAATCCTTTATGGTTGATATTTCTCTTTTAATGACGTTATTTTTTGTTATTGTCATGTCTTGCTACATATATTTTTGTGCAAAATTAAATAAAAAAACGTACATTTGCAGACAAAATAAGAAAAAATGATTGAAAGCGACACAATATGTGCCATTGCAACGGCAATGGGAGGTGCATTGGGCATAATAAGAATCTCAGGAACAAAGGCTATTGAAATTGTTGACAAGATATTTCGACCTATAGGTAAAGATAAAAGGATTCTTCGTGAACGCGATGCTTATACTATCGCATTTGGAACTGTTGTTGACGGTAATAACGGCAACGAGATTGTTGATGAGGTCCTTGTATCTATATTCAGGGCGCCACATTCTTATACGGGTGAGGATTCTGTTGAGATTTCTTGTCATGGTTCTTCTTATATCCTACAGCGTACGATGCAATTGCTGATTGCCAATGGTTGTCGGACTGCCGGACCGGGAGAATACACGCAAAGGGCATTTCCGAACGGCAAAAT
>DAIOXG010000024.1:0-16112 GCA_036758085.1 Prevotella sp.
AAAGCTATAAAACAAGTCGTTAAGCAGTTTTTTTTAATCATATTCATAACTTTTTCCTGTTTTTTATTTGATTTATAAAAGGTTTACGCTATATTTGCCTACCATTTTACTGATGGAAGTGCTGCTACTCGCTGTGGGAGTGGGCTTCGTGCCAGTACAAAAACGGAAAAACATTATTAATATTTTAAAAGATAACAATTATGAACAAGACAGAACTTATTGACAAAATCGCAGCTGGCGCAGGTTTGAGCAAAGCTGACGCTAAGAAGGCACTCGACGCTACTGTAGTTGCTATAAAGGACGCACTCGTTGCTGGTGACAAGGTTGCTCTGATCGGTTTCGGTACTTTCAGCGTTAACGAGCGCCCGGCTCGTGAGGGTATCAACCCTGCTACTAAGCAGAAGATCCAGATTGCAGCAAAGAAGGTTGCTAAATTCAAGGCTGGTGCTGACGTTGAGGACGCTCTCAACAAGTAATAGGCTGCAACTGAGATCCGCACATTAACGGACATACGGAATAAAGGCAAGGTTTCCCGATAAAGGAACCTTGCCTTTTTACATATTATATATAGGTTGGGTACTATATCTAAATAGGTTGGGTACTATATCCAAACAGGTTGGATGCTACGACTAAAAGAGGTATTTGTTCTTTTTATTCCCAAATCACAGATATCTATCCTTTGTTCCTTGACTTCTGAAGCTGGAACATCACCCTTTCAACAATCATTTCCGGGGTTATAGACGTCAGACAAGGATAATTGCCTCTTACACACGGTTTGTTGCCATAGATGCTACATGGTCTGCACGGCATGTCGAGCATTACGGCATTGTCAAGGCTCTGCCCCCAGCCCATGAAGCCTGCATAAGGATGGGTGGCGCCCCAGATGCTCACTACGGGAGTGCCCACGAGCGACGCCATGTGCATGTTCGAGCTGTCCATCGAAATCATGACATCCAGATGACTCATAAGTATCAGTTCATTGGATATCCCTCCGAGAAGAGACGACGCATTAATAACCTGCTTGTTGCCCTCACTCCACTTGCGCATTATTTCTGTCTCAGCTTTTCCGCCGCCGAAAAGGAAAATTCTGCCGTTTGGATATTTTGCGGAAAGCATTGCAAGCGTTTTCTCCATCTGCTCTCCCGGATAGATCTTACCTTTGTGGGCTGCAAACGGGGCTACGCCAATCCACAGTTCGTCTTCGCCACGTTTCTGGAACGTTTCTGGAAGAAGAGAAAGGTTTCCTTTTCCTTCGGGATATATCGTCTTGAATTCTACATTCACCGGATATCCGAGAGCGGCAAACACCTCGGCATAATTTTCAAACGAGGTATGGAGCTGATGCAGCTGCTTGCCGTTCTGCGATGTAATGAGACGGCGGTCGCTACGGTGCTTGTCTATATGCGCTACATTAAAGCGGTCGAAGCTGAAACGCATGCGAAGATACTGCGAGCGAAGAACGCTATGCAAATCGGCTATCGCAGTAAAATTCTTTGCCATTAGTCTCCGGTAAAGGGCATTAAGCCCCTTCACACCATGGTATTCATTTTTGAGGTCTGCCTCCATGAATCCCACGTTGTGCGGCATGTATTCAAAGAACGGACGGGCGAATTTCTGACTCAGCATCGTTATTCTGACATTAGGATACTGCTTCGCCAAAGAATACACCACAGGCACCGTCATCGCTACATCACCAAGAGCCGAAAAACGAATAACAAGTATGTGTTCTGTCTTCATTACTTTTTGTTAGCGTAGAGTATAGGATTTGTCGACGGATCGTTGTACATCTTCATCTGTCTATACACCTTCATGTATTTCTTGCCTGCCTGGATATCGTCAAGCAACTGGTCTATCGCTGTGCTAAGGTCTACTTGCTGCTCAAGGAGGACATCAAGTTTCTTGCTGCATTTTTCCTTATGCTCCGCCGTAGCGTCAGTACGCTCTACCTGCTCACGCATGTGATATATCTTCAAGGCAAGTATTGACAGACGGTCTACTGCCCATGCCGGACTCTCTGTATTTATTGTTGCATCTGGCAACACGTTGACGTCGCTGTATTTCATACGGAAATAGCTGTCTATCTGCTCTACGAGGTCAGTACGGTCCTGGTTGCTGCGGTCGATACGGCGTTTCAGCTTCAAAGCCTCAAGCGGTTCGATGTGCGGATCGCGGATAATATCCTCCAGATGCCACTGTACCGTGTCTATCCAGCACTTCAGATACAGGCGGTTCTCTATTGAATCACGGTCGTAAGGATTCTTTATCGGCGTATCTACATTATCATTTACATGATAGTCGTCAATAGCAAGATTGAACACCTTATTGCATAGTTGTGTAAATGTCATAACGTTTCTGTTGTTTTAATTTTGTGGCAAATCTAATAAAATAATTTCAGATAGCCAACGAATTTGCAATAAATCGCTTTTACAAACATAAAACGCCTATAAATATACTCCGCTAAACGGATATCTGCTGACTTTGAAAAAGACTGCTGTCGGATTTACCCAATTCATAGCTAACCTGTATTATTCATAGGATGTATATAACAGAAAGCCATAATGTATATTATCGGAAGTTCTTTTAGACAAGAACCTACCCCCCCGATAAACATAAAAAACATTTTCACCCACATATAAATCTACCATGTCGCGGAGCACTCCGCGGATACATCCCTGAGAATACGGAGTGTGATGTTTTACAAGCTTTTCCACGATTATTTTTGATGATTTTTTCAGTTTCGTTTAGCAGGAAAAAGTGGGCTGGTTAAAGGGGAAAAGTGCCACGCTTTTGAGGTGGAAGTGGGGCACTTTTCTGGGAGATTGCTGCCACTTCACTCTCCGAGGCATTACGCCTCACTTATGATGCCAGCGACACGGAGCAATTCTTCGGCAGCTGCAAGGCAGAATTTACAAAAAATCACCATACATACATAGCGATTCACTTTCGTGTTGCGGCTGTACTCGTAAATCCAGGGCAAGATTTAACCTATGAATTATACAGGCTAAAAGCTCTTTGGGCTACTGACTCATGACATGGAAATTTTAGTTTACTTCCAGGTGTTACAAATTACAAACGGAAACGTTATATATATAAAAAGGTAAGGAATAACTCCTTTCGAATAACTGAAAAACAAAATTATTATGACTATGAATATAAAAGAACTCACAAAACAAGCCGAAGTGGACCGCAGAAGACTTATCGAAGTGGTCTACAATGCCGGTGCCGGACATATCGGCGGCGACCTTTCATGTCTGAATGTCATGACTGCCCTCTATTTCAAGTATCTTAACGTAGACCCGAAGGACCCGAAAAATCCTGACCGCGACCGCTTTATCCTTAGCAAGGGACATTGCGTCGAGGCTCTATACGTTACACTTGAGGCTAAGGGATTCCTGAAAAAGGAAATTACAGACACTCTCGGCAAATACGGTTCTATTCTGAGCGGTCACCCTACTATCGAAGTTTCCGGTATCGAGGTGAACACAGGTGCTCTGGGACACGGTCTGCCTATCGGCGTCGGTATGGCTATCGCTGCAAAGATGGACAAGAAAAGCTACAAGACTTTTGTCATGATGGGCGACGGCGAACAGGGCGAAGGTTCTATATACGAAGCTGCGATGGCTGGACATCAGTACAAGCTCGACAATCTCGTGGCTATCATCGACCGCAACCATCTGCAGATTAGCGGAAACACGGAGGACGTGATGGCGCTGGAGAGCATCAAGGAGCGCTGGACGGCATTCGGATGGGATGTGAAACTGATGAACGGCGACGAGATGGAAGATATCGTGAAGACCATCGACAGCATCGACTACAACAACGGTATGCCACATCTGCTCGTCTCTGACACTACTAAGGGAAAAGGCGTTTCTTATATGGAGAACGTGGCTAAATGGCACCATGGCATGCCTAACGAGGAGCAGTATAAACAGGCTCTCGCTGAGATTGACGAAAGAATAAAGAACCTTTAAAACACATTTTTTTAACTATGATAGCTTGTAGAAAGAGTTTTACCGACACTTTGCTGGAACTGGCAAAGAATGACAAAGATATTGTTGCAGTTACTACCGATGCACGAGGCTCCGTTACACTTAACGACTTCGCCGACCAATTGCCGGAACAATTTGTGGAATGTGGTATCGCTGAACAGGATGCAGTCGGCATCGCTGCCGGACTGGCACACAGCGGGAAGAAGGTTTTCGCCTGCGGTCCGGCTTGCTTCTATGTGGCAAGAAGTCTGGAACAGGTAAAGGTTGACTTGGCTTATAGCGAGAATCCGGTAAAGATTCTTGGTGTTAGTGGCGGTGTTGCCTATGGCGCTCTGGGGGCTACACACCACAGTCTGCACGACATTGCAGCCCTGCGCACTTTCCCAGGAATGAACATCGTATTGCCTTGTGATGCGCGTCAGACACGCAAACTGGTAAAGTTGCTCGTTGATTTCCCACATCCTGTATATGTTCGTGTAGGACGTGCCGCCGTACCGGACGTTTACGAGAACGATGACTTCGACTTTGAACTCGGCAAGGCAAACATGCTTCTCGACGGTAGCGACCTTACTATCATCGGTACTGGCGAAACGGTTTATCATGCTTACCAGGCAGGACTGCAGCTCAAGGAGAAAGGCATCAGCGCACGCGTTCTTGACATGGCATCGCTGAAGCCATACGATGCTGAGGCAATTAAGAAGGCTGCTGCTAAAACTGGCAGAATTATCACGGTTGAGGAACATAGCCAGTTTGGCGGTCTTGGAGGCATCGTTACCGAGACTCTGTCGGAAAATCCTGTTCCTGTACGCATTATCGGCATTCCCGACGAGAATGTGGTACACGGAACTAACAAGGAAATTTTCCACCACTACGGACTGGATGCTGAGGGTATCGTAAAGAGCGCTCTGGATTTCTTGAAAAAATAAAGACATACTCCATTTATATGAATTATATAATCGCTATAGACCAAAGCACATCGGCAACGAAGGCTATGCTCTTCAATGAGCAATGCGAGATGCTGCAGCGTGTCAACGTGGAACACCACCAGTATTATCCAAAGGCTGGATGGGTGGAACACGATGCTGAGGAGATTTACAACAACATGTTGCTCGCCGTAAAGGAACTGATGAGGGGATGCGACATGGAGGCTAACTATTCCTTGGCCATTACCAACCAGAGAGAAACGGTTGTGGTTTGGGACAAGAATACCGGGAAACCTGTCTACAACGCTGTTGTATGGCAATGTATGCGCGGTGCAGAAATATGCAACAAACTGAAAGCCGAGGGCTACGGCAAGATGGTAATGGAGAAAAGCGGACTGCTCATCGACCCTTATTTTGCAGCAAGCGGAGCTAAATGGATTCTCGACAACGTCGACGGCGCAAGGGAAAAGGCTGAACGCGGCGATTTGCTGATGGGAACGATGGAGTCATGGCTTATCTGGAAACTTACCGACGGCAAGAGCCACGTATCTGACTATACCAATGCATCTCGCACGATGCTCATGAATATACATACGCTACAGTGGGACGACGACTTGCTCAAGCTTTTCACTATTCCACGAAGCATGATGCCGGAACTGCTGCCTTGCGACAGTAAGTTTGGAGAAACTACTGTAGGGGGAATATTCGACAAGCCGATAACTATAGCCGGAGTTCTTGGCGACTCCCACGGTGCTCTCACCGGACAGATGTGTTTCGAGGAGGGACTCGGAAAGGCAACCTACGGAACGGGCTCTTCGGTAATGGTTAACATTGGCGAAAAAGCAGCCCCAGCTCCTGAAGGACTCGTTACCTCTATCGGCTTTGCTGCTCTCGGAAAGGTTTTCTATGCCTTCGAGGGAAACATACACAGTACTGGAGCTACTCTGAAATGGCTTCAGAAACAGCTCAAGATGATTGCCTCGCCTGCTGACGTGGAAGCCGAGGCTACATCTGTTGCCGACAATGGTGGCGTGTATTTCGTTCCGGCTTTTGCCGGACTTGGTGCTCCTTGGTGGAACGACAACGTGAAGGCTGCCGTTATGGGAATGACTTTCGCCACAACAAGGGCTCATTTTCTGCGGGCTGCATTGGAATCTATTGCCTATCAAATTAATGACCTCGTAAAGGCTATGACGGTCAAGGCTGGTATCAGTCTGAAGGAGATTCGCGTTGATGGCGGACCGACAAGAAACAAGTTCCTTATGCAGTTCCAGGCTGATTGCTTGCGTGTTCCGGTAAACCGCTCAGATGTTGAAGAGGCTTCTGCCCTTGGAGCTGTAGTAATGAACGGACTGTCAAGGAAGGTTTGGACGAGTTTTGACGAAGTAGCTAAGCTACGCCATAGCAAATGGCGCATCGAAGCTCAAGACAACGAGGACTGGATCAACAAGAATATTGAGGGCTGGCACAATGCCGTAAAGCAACTGATAAAATAGGGCACCCAGTTCCCCCAGTTCTCTCAGTTCTCTCAGAACTCCCAATTCTACCAAGAACTCCCAGTTCTACCAAGAACTCCCAGCTCTCCCAAGAAAAAACAATCAAACAACAAAAACAATATGAATAAGAACAAAAAACAATGTTTCGGTGTCATCATCGGTACACGAGCATATTTTAACTCTGAACTTGCCAGAGATGTACGCAAGCAGCTTCTCAAGACTATTGAGGACAACGGTTACGACTATGTTATCCTGCCTGAAGATGCCACTCCAACAGGAAGCAGCAGTATCGAGACTCGCGAAGACGGTCTGAAATGTGCAGAACTGTTCCGCCAGAACCGCGACCGCATCGATGGAATCATCGTATCGCTGCCTAACTTTGGTTTCGAAATAGGTATCATTAATGCCATCAGCGTTGCCGATCTGCATGTTCCGGTATTGGTACAGGCTTGCGACGACGAGAATGACAAAGTTGACCTTGACAGTCGCCGCGACGCTTTCTGCGGAAAGATTTCCGTTTGCAACAACCTGTATCAGTACGGCATTCCGTTTACTGATACCACATTGCATACATATTCTGTATATTCGCCGCTTCTGGCTCAAGATATCAACCGCTTTGCTGCCGTATGCCGCGTAGTAAAAGGATTGAGCCATGCACGTATCGGACAGATCGGAACTCGTCCACTTGGTTTCAACACCTGCCGCGCAAGCGAAAAACTGCTTCAGGCTTCGGGCATTACCGTTGTTCCTGCCGACTTGAGCGAGATTCTATATGCCGCACAGGCTATAGAGGACAGCGATTCTGATCTTCTCAAACAGATGGAGAAGGTTGCCGGATATGCTGAAGTGCCGGAGACCTACAAGGAGAAACTACGCTTGCAATGCAAGTTCGGCGTTGCCGTAAACCGTTGGGTTGAAGCCAATCAGGTTGATGCTGTGGCTATCCAGTGCTGGGACTCTCTGGAGCAGAACTTCGGATGCGCAGCCTGTGTTACCATGAGTATGCTCAGCGAAGCCGGAATTCCGGCTGCCTGCGAAACGGATATCGCCGGCGCCGTGTCTATGCTTGCTCTGACTCTTGCCTCTGGTGAGCCTTCGGCTATTGCCGACTGGAACAACAACTTTGCCGAGGACCGCAACAAATGCGTATGTACCCACTGCGGAAACTTCCCTAAATCATTCATCGGCAACGACAACCTGCGCCTTGGTCCGCTCGGTGTTCTTGGCAGGACTTTAGGAAAGATTAATACCTTCGGTGCTGTATATGCTAAGGTGAGTGCAGGCGACTTCACTTATTTCCGCATCTCTACCGACGACACAAAGGGCTGCATAAAGGCATACCTCGGCGAAGGAAAGATGACCGACGACCCATACGGAATGGACGGCTGTATCGTTGTTACTGAAGTTCCGGAGTTGCAGAAGCTTATGAAGTATATCTGCAAGAATGGATTTGAGCATCATGTGGCTCTTGTCCGCGGCGATGTTGCCGGAATCATCGAAGAGGCTATCGACAGCTATCTTGGATGGAACCTGTATGTTCACGAGTCAAAATAAAAGATAGTGTACGTCTGAAAAGGCATTATGACAATAGAAAAGGGAGAGAGATACTGTTCAGAACAGTGTTTCTCTCCCTTTTCTTTATTTAAGTTTCCTGACTGCCGTCCAATCCGGCGCATATCATACCCATGACATTCATTGTCGTTATATCACAGCTTATTTGATGTAAAAAATTTGTTGCTTATTCAAATAATCATTAAATTTGCACAAAGATGCCGGTTGCAGCATTTTTTTACAGTAGGTAAACAAGTAAAACAAGAGAAACTATGGCACAGACGAGAAAATATCCGGTAGGAATACAGACGTTTGAGAAAATAAGGGAAAGTAACTATCTTTATATTGACAAGACACAGTATCTTGTGGATTTCAAAAAAAATGGTTATCAGTATGTGTTTCTGAGTCGCCCGAGGCGGTTCGGCAAGTCGCTGTTTGCCTCGATGATACATGCCTATTACGAAGGTCGCAAAGACTTGTTCGACGGTCTTGCCATGGGTGATTATGAAAAGAATTGGATAAAGCACCCTGTGCTCCATTTCGACATGAGCACCGCAAAGCACTGCACGGAAGAAGACTTGAAATCTGAGCTGAACTTTAAGTTGTCTCTTTATGAGGATGTCTATGGACGAAGGAATGATGCAACAAACCTTAACCAGCGTTTCGAATATCTTGTGAAAGCAGCATACGAGAAAACTGGTCAGAAGGTAGCACTCATCATCGACGAATATGACGCTCCGCTGCTCGATGTGGTTCACGAGGAGCAAAACCTTGCAGCCCTGCGCCGTATAATGCAGAATTTCTATTCGCCAATAAAGTCGCTCGACCCCTACTTCGAGTTTGTCTTCCTCACCGGTATCACCAAGTTTGCTCAGCTCAGCATTTTCAGCGAGCTGAACAACCTGTTTAATATCTCCATGTACGACCAGTATTCTGCCATCTGCGGCATTAGCAGCGAGGAGCTGCATACCCAGATGCTGCCCGACGTGGAACTGCTTGCCGAACACTTGCACCTCAACACGGACGAGACCTTCTCTCTTCTCAAGAAGAAATACGACGGTTATCATTTCAGCAAGAACTCCGAGGATGTCTATAATCCGTTTAGCTTGATAAAGGCACTTGCCTCTGGCGATATCGGCGACTACTGGTTTGATTCCGGTACTCCTACCTATATAATAAAGCTTCTTCAGAAGTATAACGTAGGTCTGCTCGACCTTACCGGTCAGGATGCCAGCGTTAGCGACTTCGATGTTTCACCGGAGAACATGACGACCGCCCTACCATTATTATATCAGAGCGGCTATCTCACCATCAAGAACTACGACCCGATGATAAATCTCTACACCTTAGGCTATCCTAACGAGGAGGTGCGCACAGGCATGGTTCGTTCGCTTGCTGCCAGCTACCTTATTCCGGCAGAAGGCACCAACAGCAGTTTTGTCATCAAGTTCGTAAAGGCTGTCGTTGCCGACGATATGGAGCTGGCTCTCACTCTGATGCGAGCCTATCTTGCCGGCGTATCCTATCGCCTGTCGAACAAGACGGAGCGCGACGTGCAGACTATCTTCTATCTCGTTTTCTCGCTCATAGGCAGTTTTATCAAAGTTGAGGAAGAGAGTTCCCACGGCAGAGCCGATGTGGTGATAACGCTTCCATCAGTAGTCTACGTCATGGAACTGAAGTTTGACGGCTCCGCCGATGCTGCCCTCCGGCAGATAGACGAAAAGGGCTATCTCATTCCATACACTGCCGAAGGCAAACGACTGGTGAAAGTTGGCGTGAACTACAGCAGCGAGGAGCGCACTATCACTGAATGGCGGATAGAAGAATAAAATAAAAAAATTATAAGTGGTAGCATAGGGTAACGGCCTCATCCCTTACACCTTGAAAGTACGATAAAACAGGGACTTTAGAGGCTATTGGTGAGGGTGTGAGGTTGAAATTGCGGAAGAACCAAACATTTTTATGATTTTTGAAGTTCCTGATTTTCTCCATGCCTCTTTCATTTTACAGAGATAGCATGCAACAAGTGAACAAGGCTCGTAATGTGGTAATTGAATTCTTATATATGTTGCATTTTTAATGCTGATTTATAATAACAAATGCTTATTATATAATAGGTATAATATACCAATATGATGCTTTAACAAACAATTTACTTATTATTTTAATAGAAAACATTAAAAAAACTTGCATTTGTTTATCAAACTATATATATTTGCAGACAAATATTGCAATATTAAATTAATTAACAAAGCAAATCAAAAAAATTATGAAACATTTCAATTCTATTCTTATCGCTTTCGCATCACTCTTTTGTATAGGATGTAGTCAAGAAGACAATGCGCCTAACAACTCTACAGACGCTTTCTATCAGTTATCAACCACTATAAACAAAATTGGACAAAAGTACAATTCGGCAGATAAACAAAGCGAGACAATGCCGAGCATAAAACCAAAAAAATCTGTATTTTGGTGGATCGGAAGAGTTTTCGTAACAGCAATTGCTGATGTTGGAGGCTCTGTTACAATAGACAAGAACGGAGCTTCATGGAATCCAAAGCAAGGAATTGATACATCAAAAGAAATTTGGGATAAGTTTGAGGAAGAGCCAAAGAAAAACGATTCTCTAAAAATAACAAAAAGCGTATATATAAAGGATTCAACAAGTATAACGATGGATAAGACTGCTATACCGCCACTAAACGGAAATTTATTGGAAGATAATGCGGGATACGTACACAATGTTGTTCTCATAAATTTATATAATAAATATGGAGAAGAATTCAGAACTATGTCTGGTGATGAAGTAGCTAAGTTGATAAGCCTTGAATATGATTGCGTTATTAAAGAAGCTGGCTTGACAACGAAAGCAAAAATATGTGAGACAATCGACCGTAAAGTTGTATCACATATATGTGACATTGTGAATAATGCCAACAATGTAGACGATTTTATTAGGATAATGAAAAAAGAGTATCCTGAATGCGGAAAAGAATTCGATATACTTGGTGAAACAATGAATAAGATTATGAGTGAACAAATGCTAAAAGATGACATTAATTCGTATAATACGGAGGTTAATGATGCCATAACAAAATCCCAAATACCCGAAAAAAGCAAAGTCTTATTGAAGTCATCAATTGGAACAGCCTGTGGTAGCAGTCAGTTATGGACTACAAATCAATAATTATGACAAGAATTATTCCTTTAATAATATTTATATTGCTGCCTTCTTTACTGGAGGCGGCAATTATCAAAGGGAAGGTTACGGACGGTGAAAACCATCCTGTAGCTTTTGCCACTGTCATGTTATTGGAAAACAGGAAAGTTGTCTCTGCTGACAAAAACGGAATGTTTGTCATTGACAACATTACAAACGGCAGATACACCTTAAAGGTTACATGCTTAGGATATTCACCAAAAGAAGACAGAATTTGCGTTTCTGGTGAGAATACAGAATTTAATGTAGTTCTAAACGAAAGTTCCATACAGTTAGAGGAAGTCATTGCAACATCAGTAGATATGACAGGACTTATACTAAACAAATTGGCATCTGTTCCAAAGTTGAAAAAAATGAAGAAAGAATTCAGGGCAAAATCAGACTGCCGTATTGAGTCCTTAGGAAATCTTGACGAATTTCCGAAACAATTTCTCAGCATCCTGAGATTCTACAGCAGCTTACTTGGATTCAAGACAATGTTCAAATGTATGGAACGGAACCGGGATTTGTACGTTGAAATAAATTGTGACGTTAATTGTAAGGGCGGCAAGTTGTATTTAGAAAACGGACATGTAAAAAAATGCAACTATAATATATCCGAGAAAGAAAAGCAGGCATTCGTCAAGAAAGCGACAAAAGCTGTCGGGGGATATTATGACGGCATATACAATAACATCCGTCGTCTGAAACAACAAAATGAAAAGAAAAATATAGACTCTGCCGACAAGCTATGCTACTCCGGTTCATACAAGGAAAACGGGAAGGTGATTCATGTGCTGAAATCTAAGAATTGCGAAATTCAAGTTGTAGCCGACTGCTGGCAGGTATACAAAATGATAAGCAGGAATAAAAAGAGCAAAAACATAGTGGAATGTACGGAAGCATACAAAAACTTGTATCTGCCGATATATATCCACAACAGCTCCGTTTACGATATGGACGAAAAGACGGAATGGGACTGGATAGACACAACGGTATTCTCATATCCCGAGTCTGACATGATATAATATTCAACTTTCGGATTTAGTTTTTCTCCTCCTCCACCTCCAATTAACAGGTACGAAGCAGTTTCCTCTTATAGCTTCATAAAACAGAAGAGTAGAATCAGTAGAAGAACTTTATGTATCAAAATATTATTGTACAGGAATACGCTCCTTGTGTTTAGCCCAAACGCTTCCGGTGTTTAGCCCAAACGCTTCCGGTGTTTAGCCCAAACGCTTCCGGCGTTTTTGTTTTTTGTCTAAATCCGAAAGTTTAATACTTTGATACTTTTTTACGAAAAAATATTCTCCTTTCTTTAACGACATTTTTATCATCTCTCTGTTTTTTCTCAACAATAAGCTATACCTTTGCCATAAATATTCAAGAAGAAAAGAGAAATGAAAATTGTAATAGACGACAAAATACCATACATCAGGGAAACCATATCACAGATAACTCCCGACGCTGTATATATAAAGGGGGCAGACATTAGTGCCGACGACGTGAGAGACGCTGATGCAATGATAGTGAGAACACGCACACACTGCAACGAACAGCTGCTTGCCGGAAGCAAAGTGAAGTTTATTGCCACAGCTACCATCGGTTTCGACCATATCGACACGGAATACATGAAGCGTGCCGGAATAGAATGGATGAATTGTCCGGGATGTAACTCCGGCAGTGTGGCTCAGTATCTGCGCTCCACACTGATACTGCTCTGCCGGAATAAAGGACTCGACCCGGCAAAAGATGTTATTGGCGTGGTAGGCTACGGACATGTAGGTTCAAAGGTTGCAGCAGAAGCGCGCACTATGGGGTTCAAGGTGCTCGTTTGCGACCCTCCGCTTCAGGATTTAGCTTTATCTGAAGAGGAGTTCGTATCGATGGACCGCATAGAGAAGGAGTGTAAAGTCATAACATTCCACGTGCCATTTACAAGAGCAGGCAAGTATCCCACTTTTCATCTTGCCGACGAAAATTTCTTCCGTCGACTGAAATGCCACCCTTTCATAATCAACACCAGTCGGGGCGGAGTGGTAGACAACGCTGCCTTGCTCAATGCCTTAGATAAGGGTTATGTGTCTGATGCCGTTATCGACACATGGGAAAACGAGCCGAACATTAACCTCACCTTATTAAATAAGGTATATATAGGAACGCCCCACATTGCCGGATACAGTGCAGACGGCAAGACAAATGCCGACAATATGGCTGTAGAGGGTCTCTGCCGCTTCTTCGGTATCGAGAACCGCTGGCATATAACGCCGCCGTCGCTACCGCCAGACATGACTCCACACGGAGATGAAAACGACAAAAAGCTACAACTTTATAACCCTCTCGACGACAGTCGGCGCCTGAAATCCAGTCCCGAAAAGTTTGAAGAACTACGCGGGAATTATCCACTCCGAAGAGAAAAATGGGAGTAAAAACAGCCAAAAACATGCACAATGTAGGTATGTTTGTGCATCAAATAGTGCTTTTTTACAACAAATACTTGCATACGTAAATAAAAATTCGTTCCTTTGCATCCGATTTTTTAAGCAGAAAATAATTTAAAACATTTTAAACATTACAATTATGTCAGAAATTGAATCAAAAGTAAAAGCTATCATCGTTGATAAACTGGGTGTTGAGGAGTCAGAAGTTAAGCCAGAAGCAAGCTTCACAAACGACCTTGGCGCTGACTCTTTGGATACAGTAGAGCTCATCATGGAATTCGAGAAGGAGTTCAACATCACTATTCCAGACGACAAGTCAGAGTCAATCGCTACTGTTGGCGACGCTATCAAGTACATCGAGGAGAACGCAAAATAAATTATCTGAAGTGATATAAACTAAAGGTGAAAGTGGTGAGATGAGACCGAAAGACACAGGATCTCACCTCACTTCTTTCACCTTTTTTCTTATATCATCTCTTATACTTATATATACAATATGGAATTAAAAAGAGTAGTAGTAACAGGACTCGGTGCCATCACTCCAGTAGGTAACAATCCAGAGGAAACATGGAACAACCTGCTCGCTGGAAAGAGCGGTGCAGCTCCTATTACATTGTTCGACGCTTCAAAGTTCAAGACACAGTTCGCTTGCGAAGTTAAGGGCTTCAATGCCAATGACTATATCGACCGCAAAGAGGCACGCAAGATGGATCGCTATGCACAGCTCGCCATGGCAGCCGCAGTACAGGCTGTAGACGACAGCAAGATGGACTTGGAGAAGGTTGACAAAAACCGCGTTGGCGTTGTATTCGGCGTCGGTATCGGCGGTATCAAGACATTCGAGGACGAAGTAGAGTATTATGCTCTACATAAAGAGAACGGACCTAAGTTCAACCCGTTCTTCATCCCAAAGATGATTTCAGACATCGCAGCTGGTCAGATCTCAATCCGTTTCGGATTCCACGGTCCTAACTATGCAACGACATCAGCATGCGCATCTTCAACAAACGCACTTGCCGATGCATTCAACCTCATCCGTCTGGGCAAGGCCGACGCTATCGTTGCCGGTGGTGCCGAGGCAGCAATCTGCGCATGCGGAGTAGGCGGATTCAACGCTATGCACGCCCTCTCTACACGCAACGACGATCCAGAGCACGCATCGCGCCCATTCAGCGCAAGCCGCGACGGATTCATCATGGGCGAGGGTGCCGGCTGTCTTATCCTTGAGGAACTGGAGCACGCCAAGGCTCGCGGTGCACAGATCTACGCCGAGATGGTTGGCGAGGGCATGAGCGCCGACGCTTACCACATCACAGCCTCTCACCCAGAGGGACTCGGAGCAACTCTCGTAATGAAGAATGCTCTTGAGGATGCCGGAATGAAACCAGAGGACATCGACTACATCAACGTACACGGTACTTCTACCCCTGTTGGCGATATCTCTGAGGTTAAAGCTATCCAGCAGCTCTTCGGTGAGCACGCATACAAGCTGAACATCAGCTCAACGAAGTCTATGACCGGTCACCTGCTCGGTGCTGCCGGCGCAGTAGAGGCAATGGTTTCGGTATTGTCTGTAAAGAACGATATCGTTCCGCCTACAATCAACCACCAGGAAGACGACAAGGACGAGAATATCGACTACAACTTGAACTTCACATTCAACAAGGCAGAGAAGCGTACCGTACGCGCAGCCTTGAGCAACACCTTCGGTTTCGGAGGCCACAACGCTTGTGTAATCTTCAAGAAGTATGATGATTAATAACTTCATAGACCGAATGAGGCTCCCCTTCCGCAAGGAAAAGGAGCTTTATTCGGCTTTATACAACATCTTCGGATTCTATCCCCACCGCATCCACTACTACAAGCTCGCCCTGATGCACAAGAGCGTGACCCGACGCAACGAAAAGGGCCGTCCGCTCAACAACGAGCGTCTGGAGTTTCTCGGTGATGCCATTCTCGATGCCATCGTGGGCGACATCGTTTATCGCCATTTCGAGGGCAAGCGTGAGGGGTTCCTCACCAGCACACGAAGCAAGATTGTACAGCGCGACACGCTGAACCGCCTTGCCAACGAAATGGGAATAACACAGTTGATTAAATCAGGCAAACATACTCCCTCCCACAACAGTTATATGGGTGGGAATGCGTTTGAGGCACTGGTCGGGGCGATGTATCTCGACCGCGGCTACGAGGCTTGCATGCGTTTCATGGAGAAGCGCATCCTTGCCCAGCTCATCAACATCGACAAGGTGGCATACAAGGAGATTAACTTCAAGAGCAAGCTCATAGAGTGGTGTCAGAAGAACAAGGTGAAACTTGACTTCAAGCTCCTGGAACAGACGAGAGAGGGCAAGAACAGTCCTGTATTCAAATACCAGGTGCTCGTGGAAGGTCTTGAGGGCGGAACTGGCGAAGGATACTCCAAGAAGGAGAGCCAGCAACAGGCGAGCAAAATCACGCTACAGATGCTGAAGCGCAAGCCACAGTTTATCGATGCCGTATTTGCCGCC
>DAIOXG010000025.1:0-16037 GCA_036758085.1 Prevotella sp.
GTAGTATTAAGGGGAAAATCCTGTTTCCAGTTTCACCTAACATGGTACGCCCTTGTACCAAAAAAGTTAACCCCCAGTTTAACTTAAAACTGCCGGACAATTCAATGCCCGGCAGTAAATTTATACGCTGAATGAAACGCTTGTTTTTACAGAGTAAAAGGGACTTGTAGAGCCGTACAGAATATAAATGGTATTCTCGCCGCTTTTAAGAGTGACATTTTCCGTGCCAGTTCCATTTTTAGTGTCACTTACATAAACGTGATTTCCGTCATAATTTGCGTTTGGAACATTATCAACCTTTATTTCATTATAAATGAAACTTGTCCCATCAGACCAGTGCGTTGTTATTTTGAAGTCGGTACCGGAAATATTATCTCCCGCCGCTTTTCCTCCCAAATATTCAGCGCTTATGCTTGTGCATTTTACAAAGTCGTTCAAGAAGTCGTTTATTTCTCCGTCATTTAGTTGTAGAGAAGCAGGAATGCTATCTTTCGGAATGCCCATAACAGTTGCGATATAATTAGCCATCAACGGCGCAATATATTCAGCGTGATACATATTGCTCGGATGTCCAGTGGCGTCTGCCATATCATAGATTCCCTTGAAATTTTCCTCGTTTGTCTTTGCAAAGTTAAGCCCCTTTACCTTTGCTCTTGTATTGAAACTGTAATTGAACATATACTCATATTGTCCATAGCGAACATTCGCTGGATTCCCTTTAGCGTTTGACGCAAACATATCGAAAAAAGGAAGCCCATATTTTTTCGCCTTCTGCTTATTCATATCTGTTGCTTGACGCCAATATTGGGAGTTTACGTTATTGGTAAAATAAGGAGCTCCACATATTACTATCTTTGCATTAGGGGCTTGTTCTTTGGCAATCTTGATAGCCTTATCGACATAACCAGCATAGGTTCCAGAATCCAATTCATCATCAACTGAACCAATTTGGATTCCATCGCTTTTCCAGCGCCAGTCATTTACGCTACCAAATATAGTAATGATATTAGTGTCAGCTGGAATATTGCCATCCATGCGTTGATAAAAGCACTTGTTATTTTCATTTTCCCGCCAATACCCTGTCCCGCCAACGCCAAGAACTTTTAGGGAACCAAGCCCTACCGCCTCCGATATAACGGCATGGTACTTATGTGTGGCGTTTATAGAAGGGTCTGTCAAGCTGTCACCAACGGCTACCCATTTTACATCTTTCCAGCTTACGATTCCGCCTCCTTTTTCGTATTTTTTATTTCCGGCAAAATTGTAAGCAATATTTGCCTCTGCCCCTGCGGCGTTATAAACCGCAGGGACTTCCTTTCCGTCAAAATTATATATCATTAGCTTACCTCCATTGTGTATGTATATCCATCCGCGGTATAGGAATTAACCGCGATTTCACCACTTTGAAATTTAGGCAGATAAACGGCAGTCACGATACCTTCGGAAATTGTGACAGTCGCATATGGATCAGCGGTTGCGCCATAAAACGGGGTATCCTTTGCCGCGAACCGATAATATACCATTGTCCAATTATCGCCTTCTTTGGTAAGAATGACCTTGTAGCATTTATTGGCACCGCTGCTCGGCTGTGCTTCATTTTGGCTTGTGAATGTAATTGACGAGGGATTAGCAACGGCATTGTCCTGCATGATGTTAGCAAAAGTTTTGGTTCCTGTGCCTTGAGCCGTGCCGCCTGAAGATGTAGCACCAGCCTTCTCCCCCGTAACTACCGTACTTGTCACAAGCGTTCTCGCGTCATCAGTCAAGCACCTCACATACACAGTCTGCTCACCCTCAACCACTGTAATACTTTCAATCTCTGTTCCCGTATCGTTGCTCAAATAGTCCTTTGTCCAGCCGTCGTGAATAGCATTCTGATATTGGTCAGTATGAATTACAGTGAAATTTGCGATAGTAAGAACATCTCCGGCTTTAGGATTATTCATCCCATTATAAATGGCGGTAATCTTGTTCACCTTCGGTGCTTCGCTCACCGTAATCCCAACAGTCCCCGAAACCAGCGGACTTGCGACCAGTGAAACAGTGACAATTTTCTCCCCCGCCGAATCTGCGCTTTCCGGGCTGACAGCCAAACCGCTGTTATCCGTAATTGTAGAAGAACTTCCATCGCTGTAATTCACCGTGACATTGAACTTCCCCTTTTTCAAGAACTTATCCCCCGGAAAAATTCTTGCCACGCCGCTATTCAGCGTATAAGAATTGACCACCAAGTTGCTTGCAGTCGCGGCACTCACGTTAACGCTTACGCCCGTACTCTTTCCCTCATACTCAATAGTCACCAACGTAGTTGGCGTGCTGTTAGCAGTCGCCGGGGTAAAAGTGTAATCACTCACAGCCTTGCTTGTCCCGTTGTTATACTCTGCTGTCACGGTGAACATACTATTTGTAAACGCTGTCCCCTTGAAAATAGTTCCGCCAATCCAGCTTGCCCTTACCCTCGTAACGCTCAAAGCTACAACCGCAACTGTAGCAGTAGCTTCCTTCTCCTGATACGTAAATGTGACAACCTGCTCACCGGCATTCAGCATAGTGACAGGCGTGAACGTATAATCATTTACAACGTTGCTACTCCCGTCATTATACTTCGCCGTGACTTTGAACATATTCTTTGTAAGGTTATCCCCCACATAAATAGTCCCAGTCCCAACATATTCTGCCGTAATCCCTGTCAAGCTCACAGTCCCGACCGGAACACTCACAACAGCAGTCTTTCCATCATAAGTAATCGTAACCTCTGTAGGATTGGCACTCGCAACCTGCGGGTCGAAACTGAACTCTGTAACCGGAACAACGCTCCCATCACTGTACGACGCTTTAACGGTGAACATATCGCTTGTCAGCGCCGTATTAGGATAGATAATCTGTTCGTAACTCCATTCTGCTGTAATCCCCGTAATAAACGGAGCGCCACCCCGCAAGATATTGAGCAGATATGTAGCCGCAGTCTGCCCCGTGCTTTCGTCATCATACACAAGGTGTTCAAGCACTGTAGCAAAATACTCAACAGCCGCGTCAGTCCACTTGCTGTCTCCGCCGCCTTCAACATTGCCAATCCACCATTTTCCGCCGATAACCTTCAGAACCTTCCCGTTATCCGTCGCACTCACTGTAGGCAAAAGCTGTGGGGCAATGTTGTCGAAGAATTCTTGAGCAGTTTCCAACACCCAGTTCGCTCTTGCAACGACGCCGTTTTCACCCTCCTTATACCCATTTATCTGATTCGCCCAGTTTGCGCCGTTATCAGTCAGCACTTTCAGCCTGTCAACATCCCCTTCTGTCAAACTGTTCATAAGCTGAATCCCGATATTAGTCAAGCTGTCAATCTTCTGTCTTTCCTCTTCAGTAATACCTCCGCCGCTCACAACGATATTGTCAATCTCATCCTGCAATTCCTTCTGCACTGTTTCAATCTGATTGAGAATCTTGCACAGGAACTCATATTCCGTGATACTTCCGTCAAACGTCAGCGGTCTGATTGCGCCCCAGTTCTTATAAAACATATTCTTTGTTCCTCCCTTTTAATACAACAGCATAAAGCAACATTCCAGCTTTTCAAACACCAGCTTATCCACGTTCATGATATTTTCCCGGAACTCCTGAATCAATCTTCCGTAGCTTCGGAAGCTACTTTTTCCGTACACTCTTGACACAAGGGTTCGTTCTGTTTTGTCATTTCCTGCTTCGATTCCTGTTCTCTTGCTGTCAATGCTTGCACCTCTTGTAGTATCTCGTTTTGCCTCGTTAGTATTCGTTGTAGTGTTGTCTCCAACTCTTCTATTTGCTTCCGTGATATATGTCCCGTTCCAAACATTTTCCAGCTTACCCTGCGGCGTGTCGCTGAAAGTCTGTTTGCTATCGCCGTCAAACTTCTCCGTATTCTTTTCGCTATCTTTCGTATTTTCTGTTTCATTTCTCTTTATTCCTTCCGTCACATTGGTATTCCTTGTGCTCTTGACTTCTGTGCCGCCCTTCGTGTCGGTTGTATAGTCAATATCCGTCAGCGGGTCGTACTTAAGTTCCACGCTCTTGTAGAACTCATTCATTTCCGGCATAATCTCTTGAAGCGTCTGCATGAGTCTCAACTTCCACTCGCCTACAGTTTCCTGCCCAATCTCCCGCATATAGAAATGAAGCAGGATTTTCTCCTCCAACGTTTTCCTATAGTCCTCGTTCCAAATAGGAAAATCGAAGTCAAAAATCTGCGGCGCGGCTTTCTCGATAATTCCCGGCACGTCTCCAACCTGTGTTTCAATCGTAGCATTGGCAAGCTGTTCGCAGATATACCTAACTTCCATTGTGTACTTACTCATTATCTTCACCTCCTTCCTCTGCCGTTTTACTGTTCATGGAATCAACGCCCAATTCCGCGCTCATGTCCTTGTACTCGCACCACACGTTCAGACCGAACATTCTGTTGATTTTCTCGCAAGCCTCCTGTCGGGCATTCAGGCGGCTGTATCTACTTGCGAACGTGCCGCCCTGATTCCTTGCGACTTCGTCACTTACCATTCTTTCCCGCTTCTCGTTGCCGATATTCGGAATGCCCAAATAGGTAAGAGCCTCGTTCCAAATCTGTGTTTTGAGTTCGTAGAGCCTGTCGCCAACATACGGAGCAGTCGTATCAATGGTTTTCACATTGTCCATAGTCAAGGACTTTGAGCCAATAATCATCGGCTCGTTGCCCATCCACTTCTGATACATCCGGATATAGCTGTTTCTTTCCTTCTCGGCACAGACGATAAGAACAGGAGTTTTCTGCGCCTTGGCATTGATATCAATAGTCCTGTCAAGGTCAGCAAGCCTTGCGCTGAACATACGCACATCCAGCATTGAATTTGTCCGCATATAGTTATTGAAAATAATAACGCTATTGCTTTCATCCAATTCATGATTATACCCATTGTCAGCGTAAGCCCTTCTTTGTGTCGGCACTTGATACAAGTCAAGCGTCCCGCTACCCGCTACAGGCAGACCAAGGAAGCCCATCACATCGTCCTTGAAGAAAACAGCCTGCCCCATTCTGAAAAGTGTCAGTTCCAAATATCTCTTGTTGCAAGTATCTGGAAGCCCTGTCCACTCAAACATACTCATGGACAACTCGCAAAGGCGGTTGTAATACTGAATATACGTATAACCGTTTGCCAGTTCGTCAAGAGAAGGTATAGGCGGGGCTACAGGGTCGCAGTCCCATTGTTTATTTTTACTCATGTAGCAATTATCTCCTTTCCTTCTGAAACAAGGTCAGCAATTCTCGCTCGGTAGGTATGCGCTCCGCGCTCAACGACATTTGCTTTGACATATGAACCGTCTTTCTCAATTTCCCATGTGACAGAACGGTCGCCGGGTAGTACAGTTTCCACTTTACCGCCATCGGAATAATTCAGTTTTATAGCGCGTACACTATCCGCAAGAGGCGTGCCAGCAAGCGGGTTTCCCTTAAACAGGTTGTCATCCGACAGGGCAATAGACGTTAGCGTCCCGTTGTTCAGCGTATAGTCGCCAATCTGTACGTCCTGATTCCAGAATGTAATTCCCCGGTTAAAGATTTTTTCCAGCGTATACATGTCTGCGGCGTTCATGCCAGTGCTATAGTTGACATTGGTATTCACAAAGTCAGAATACCCATCAGAATTATGCAGTACGCAACCGCAGGTTTTGATATATTGCCAATAGTGACGGTTGTAAACGCCCGGTTGTTTTAGCTTCTTAACAGCGTACCCATAATAGGTAAAGAAGTTGTCAATCGTTTCGGCAGTTCCGGAATCAATTGATTCACGGTAAACAACGATGTCATTCTCTTTTAGCTGTGACATTATATCTGCCGCTGTCATGTTTCCATACACAGGGGCAGGTGCTTGATGCAAGTCGTATAGCGTGCCAACAAGGTCAATCATTGAAGAAAGACTGCCAGCCCCCGCCCTTATTTGTCCGCCAGCACCACCCTTCTGCGTTGTGGTTTCTGTCCGTGTCTGCCGCAATGTGCCTGTTGTAACCTGCCGTCCAGTAGCCGGATTCCTCGCTGTTTCCTTCATAGTTTCTACCGCGCTTCCGATAAGAACAGAGCCTCCGAACTTTCCAACTGCAACAGCCGTGCCCAAAGAAACTGCGGAGTTAAGAGCAGAAGAAACAAGTTTGCCTCGGTTTGCTCTTATATATTCGGCATACGCATTTCCTTTATATGGAATCTCCATGTCGTAACAAGCTGTGACGGTATTTTCTATCTTTCCACTACCGGCATAGCCCAGCGGGTAAAGGCAACACGTAGGTGTTCCGGAAAGATAGAAATACATAGTGAAATTTGGACGGAACGGTTTAGCAAACCATTCAGGTCTGTATTCAGCTTGAACTCCTGCCTTATTGCTTGCAACCAGCCGTGTAAACGGTGAAGTAAATAGCTTGTTATTCTTTGGAACGTAGAAACCTTTCCCCCTAAAAGGTTGTGACGTTTCAAGATTATATTCTATTTCCTTCTTTCCAAAGCCACCGTGAACGCCTGTAGACGCATGGGTTCCATCTGTGAAGAAGTCGGGGTATATCAATACGCATATAATGTCCTCTGCGGTCAATCCTTCAATAGCGCCCCACCCTATCCACGTCAGCAGACTGTTTATAGAATAGAATTTACCATTTGAAGTCTCTCCAATTATCGTATTATCGGATGCAAAGTCTCCTGTCGCTTTGACGTTATCTATCGGTATATCAGCATACCATGAAAAATTGGTAGGAAGAATGCCATTTGCAGTATTCTCAAAGCATTCCTTTAGCAAAGTTTCACTACTATATCTTGAAGAAAAACCTGCCATCGGAGTAGGGGTTTTGAAGTCCAAATCAAATGTCATGTTTGTAACACTCTGAACAGACACTGTTGCACGGCTTATTGGAAAATCAGAGCCTGTTGAAGCTGTCGGAGATACAGGGAACGGCTTGCTCAAAACAAGCATAGCCCTATAAGAGTTAAAGGTCTGTGATGCTTCCATAACTTTGATATATTGTCCAGCTGTAACAGGCTCTGCCACAATATTAGCACCAATTGTGTCATCCCTCACGTGTTCTCTTTCCACCATGCAGTCGGCGAACTTGAAATCAAACAGCCACGTCTGCATAGGGTCGATAGTGTAGAAAATTTCACTCGTTTCCTCGTTGACATAATCCACTCTGTCAATGAACGCATAGAACCAACGCGACCTGCCGCTTTTGTCCTTGTACCCTGTGTTCTGAAACATGAGATAATTGCAGTCATACAAAGCCGCAGTATCTTTTTCCACCTTTATGGAATTTTCTCCGGTCCTCAAATACTGTAGATTCTCAAGCGTAAACTTAACTCTTTCAGGGGCAGAAAAGAAATTCTGCTGTGCCGAAAGAGACGCAAACCTATAGGTATTTTCCAAATCCCTATCAAGTTCTATCCCCTTCAATATCTTTACTACTGTATTGGGCGTAGGCATAAAATTCACCTCCTTTTAACAAAGAAGCCCCGGAGTATTTCATCCGGGGCTGAAAATTTACTGTCAGGACAGCATGGTTTTCTTGACAAGCTGAAGGGTGTCCCCCACCTTGACAGTAGATGCCATCTTCCCGGCAGTATACGTGGAAGTACCGGTAGCGTAGGTATATTCAACGCCGCCAATATCACATTCGACAGATACACTGCCAGCGTTTGCGGGATAGATATACACGCCGTATCTCTGAACAGCCACCTTTGCCTGAATAGCGTCAAGTGTCTGCTTGAAGATAACAGTGCCGGGCTTGAGCGTTGCGGCTTCATCATTGCTTGCGGACTGCTTGACATCCAGCGTAATGACAGTGCCAACATCAGCCACATCCTTTGCAACGACTTCCGCGGTGTACTTGTCCGCCGGAGTGATAGCGGCGGCGTCATCGACAAACACAATAGCGTTTGCGAAAGGACTATGGGAAACGTCCTTCTTCATGTTGTAGAAGTAGTTCCAGTAGTCACCGGAATTGACCGGGGTCGTACCCAGTCTCGTGTAGTGGTCGTAAATCTGGAACCAGTCCTCGTCAATAAGGACAGCCTTTACGTTCGCCATAACCGCCAGTTCTTCGTCGGTAACTTCCTCTACCTGATTGCTTTCAGCACGGATAGTGTTCCAGCGCTCATTGTCAAACGTGGTGAAGTCATCAATCAAGCGCAGGCGCCCCATGAAATCAGCCTTCTCCATGTTGAATGCCGCAGACAGAACCTTCACGTCATATTCAGCATTATACGTGCTGTCCATGAAAATCTGCTGTCTTTCCTTCGGGCAGTCATTCTTGACCTTTGCCTCGTTGAAATCAGGACGCAGGAAAGTCATCAGGTTAGACTTGCCACGGAACTCAATAGCGGCAGAAGAATGGTCTGCGCTATCGAAGGCAACGGTCTTGATTTTACCGTGGGCAATTGCCTTGATAAGCATATACTTGAACAGCAGGAATTCATCATACTCTGCCGCCTTGTAAATGCTGTCAACCTGCTTCGCAATGAAGCCATTCAGACCATCGGCGGAAAGGAACGCCGTCCGCAGGTCATAGTCGCTGATAGACAGCGGGTACTGTGCCTTCCAGTTGATAACATGGAAAACGCTTCTCACGTCCGGAATAGTTCTTGCTAACTCGCGGGCAGGAGCCTTCTCCGGGTCAAGAGTGCGGACGCGCGCAATCTCGACAAAAATGTTTTCAACAGTTTCGCCGAACTCAAGATAGCCTTTCTTAAGGTCGCGGTACGGGTTGTTGAACGTTGCGCTCTGAATATTTACAAGCGCGATACGGTTGAGCAGTGCGTTGATGAACGTATTCGACAGCGCAGGAGAACCGTAGATAATTTCCCCGACTACGGGAATATCATCAACAGATGCAACCTGGGGCACTGCGGACTGATATTCCAGCGGGGCGTTAGCACGGATGACATTCAGAATGTCAAGCGTACTCGCATTGAGCGTAGAGTTGATTTTTCTTGCCACTTAATTTTCCTCCTTGAACAAATCTTCATACCTTGTTTTGGGCTTGTCTTTTTCCTCGCCTTTCCCACCACGGCATTCATCGACAGGTGCATAGAATGTTTCTTTGAATTTCTTGCGCCAAGAGGAATCCAGTTTGTCAATTCTCTGCTGATAGTCTCGCTCAATTTGAGCAGAATTTGCGTTGCCGGACAAGGTGTCCCGGACGTCAGTCAGCAGTGCGATTGCTTCATCAGTTGTGGCGTCAGGTAGCGCGTCACCAATTGCCTGAAGCAGTTCGCTGTCAGTTCTCATTGCCATCGTGCGTTTCCTCCTTTTCAAGAAAAGCGCTGATTTTTTCAAGCAGAATCGTGTTCTGCTGGATAGTCGTGCGCAGTTCTTTGATTGTGGTGTTGATGAAGTACATCAGACCGCAACAGGCGGCAATGGGGAAGCCAACGTTGGAAATCATGGTCATAATGGTGTCCACAGAAATCCCTCCTTTCTTTGCCTATAGTATAGCATAGCGAAGGTGAATTGTCAAGTCGCAATAATTTAACTCTTGGTAAATTCACTTTTGCTTGACAAAGGACTACACTTGTGCTATAATAGAGATACGGAAAAGAGGGCGAAAGGAAGCATGGGTGTATACTATGATGGGACAAGGCTTTTGTCTATGAATGACTTGAATGGGAAGAAGCCGGAGATTTTCATTGTTACCACTAACAGAACCGGAGGAAAGACCACGTATTTCAGCCGTTTGTGCGTCAATAGGTACAATGACAGCGGGTCGAAGTTCATGCTGTTGTACCGATATAAGTACGAACTGGATGAATGCGCTGACAAGTTCTATAAGGATATCCGGGGGCTGTTCTTTCAGGGTACGGAGATGAAAAGTCAGAAGCGGGCAAGCGGCGTGTTTCATGAGCTTTTTATCAATGATAAACCGTGCGGGTACGCCGTGCCTCTTAACTCCGCCGATTCTATCAAGAAATATTCGCATATTTTTAGTGATGTGGATAGAATGATGTTCGATGAATTTCAGAGCGAAAATAATGACTACTGCCCCAATGAAGTACAGAAGTTTATTTCCGTTCATACGTCTGTGGCAAGAGGACAGGGAAAACAGTTAAGGTATGTTCCGGTATATATGCTGTCAAACCCTGTCACTTTGCTGAATCCGTATTATATTGAAATGGGTATATCTAACAGATTGCAGGTTGACACTAAGTTTCTTAAGGGGGATGGGTTTGTGCTTGAACAGGGCTTCAACGAGGCAGCTTCTAAAGCGCAAGCTGAAAGTGGTTTCAACCGTGCATTCGGTGCTAATAAATATGTCGCGTATTCTGCGCAAAGCGTCTACCTTAACGACAATAAAACCTTTGTCGAAAAGCCGGAAGGACACGGACGCTATCTTGCTACTTTGCGATACGAGGGGAAGGACTATGCAATACGCAGTTTTGACGTAGAGGGCGTTATTTACTGCGACGATAGAGCCGATATGACCTTCCCCGTTAAATTGGCTGTTACTACGGATGATCATAGAGTAAACTATGTGATGCTGAAACGCAATGACTTTTTCTTACAGAATCAAAGGTACTTCTTTGAAAGAGGTTGCTATAGGTTCAAGGACTTGTCTTGCAAGGCGGCTGTTCTCGCCGCTCTTTCATACTGATATCCTCTTGCGCTTCGATTGCTGTCAGAGCAGGGAAGCAACGCTGAAATTATGCGTCCTGTATCTGTGTCGGTTTTGCTAACCGCTTCTGTCGTTCGCAAGTTACGGATATAAAAAGCCCCCGCAAGGAGTAATCCCTGCGGGGGTGAAATTTTATGCCTTTTTATGAAGATGCTCCATCATACACTTACGTGTTCCGGGACACCTTTTTTCTGTGCAGTTCAGGCAGACGTCTATTTCCTCTTGCATTTCCTCGGAATGGTCTTTGCGCTTGTTCGCTTTACGCTTCTGTAGATTCTGCGAACCGCGCAACGCTCCGTTTACTGCAACGCAAACAAGGCTGTTTTCAAACGCGCTTCTTTTTCCCATCGTCCTTGTCCTTGTCCTTGTCCTTTGGCTCTTACCTGCGTATACGTGGTACGTATTCCTGTAGCACTATAGTACAGTAAGTTTCCTCGCCTATAATGTTTAAGAGGTCGGGCAATGAATAATATTTTGAAGAATCCATAGGAATTAGTTCTCCCTCATTTCATACGTAGTTTCACATAGCAAGACGCCGCCGGGAATGCGCTTCGGCAGAAGTTTACCCGGAACTTTAAGACCAATTTTGAAGTCCTCCAATTCAAGTTTCTTGCTAAAGAATTTTTGTTCTTCGTCTGATAGGCTATCTATGAATTTGACTTGTTCTTCGTCTTTATCTTCTTTGTTTTTGATGTCAAAGCCTGTAATGTTAGCAATGAAAAGCTGTTTTGAACGCTCCGGCATACCTGCACATTTTACGTTCCATATGGGTTCAGGCAGTGGCTTCAAATCGTGCGCTACTTCGTGTTCGATATAGGTTTTCTGTCGCACGAACAACGCCACGTCCCAGCTTGATTCTATCTTCCAACAACAGAACGCTGTTTTGTGCGTCTTTATTCCAACAAGCTCGGAAGCTGGAAGGTCGCAGTGAATACTGTCTGTGTCGGCATAGATAAAGCCGGGCTTGTCTACGCCGTGATAGTTATGCTGTGCCGCACGTATTGTAAATTCGCGAGCATAGGAAGTAATAGCAGAACCTACGGCTATATATCCGGGCTTTTTGTCCTCTTGATGAACTACCCGAAAAGTTAGAGAACCATCCTCTTTTATGGATGCCACTTTGAATGAAGAATCAGGGGAAGATGCCATTTTGCCGTAGAGATTGTTAAGAAACAATTTTGCAAGAGTTCGCACAGCACCCTCTGATTCCATTTTTATCTTGCGATACTTGTCAATGTACTTGTCGAAAATTCCTTTTCGTGCCTTGAAATAACAGCCATCAAGAATCTCAAAATGAACAAGGTCGTAGTGTTCTTGTATTAGCTGAAAGTCTGTACAGGTCAATGTCATTTCGACAGTTGTTTCCTTTAGCTGTCCATCTGTGCCATAGTAGTACGGAAAGTATTCCACTGTTGAACCGTCAAAGATGTCGGAAGTTTCAAGCATTTCTGTCGCTTTGTAGAGAAGGTTGTTTTTGATTTGAATGAAAGGCAGGAAACCTTCACGCAAGTAGAAACGTGTTCTTACACGAACGAAAAAATACTTGTTTGAGCCGCGGGCTTCAAAAGGGATATAATTTCCGCTCCAAAAGGTTGGTTCTCCGACAGGGTAAACACTGCCACTTTCGGAACTCATGACGGAAGGATAAAGAGAATTTACATCTGCCGTTACGCCGTTGTAATGCAGTTTGTTTTCCTTACCTTTTACGTAGTAGCACCAGCCGCCACGATAGGATTTGCGTATATACTCGCCTGCATTCTTATAGCCATAGATTTTTTCATCAATCTCTATTTTGTAGAGGTCAGGGAACAGGTCTTTGTACATGAAATAGCCGATAATTTTCCGGTATTCATCAAGGCAACATGAGCCGATTGTTAGTTTTTTGTGTCCTTGTAGAAATACAATCTCAAGGGCTTCTTTTACAACAAGAACGTCATTAGCTATGTACGCCTGTTCCTGCTGTGTTATCTCGCAACCGGGATAACGGAAGCCCTTGTATTCCATGTCTAACTTATGATGCTTTGTTCCGAAGCTATCGCCTATTTCCCTAACGGTGAAGGGAAGAAGTTTTAGTGAATCGCGGAATTCGATAAAGTGGTCGTTTATCTTTACAATGATTGTATACCATTGCCCCATGTCAGATATGCTGTATCGGAAAGTGTTGTTTTTCATATCCTTGTCATGCAACCAGTATTCCCCTCCCTTCTCGTCTTTTTCAAGGGCTTGTTTGAAGCCTCTGTCTATCAGTAGATAGGACAGAAGAAAGGAGCCGTCAAATTTCAGATTGTGGAAGTAAACTACAAGATTGCAGGACAAGGATGTAAAGTATTCAAACTGCTCTGAAATGGAATGGTGAATGACTACAGAATCGTCTGCCGCGAAAAGCTCCACACTTGCCGCCGCCCATACTTGTGTGTCCTTCTGCCCCTCGTAAACCGTTGTCTCAAAGTCCGCTACAAGATAGCGGCATTCTCGACGCTTCAAGCCTGCGGCGGGTTAGGATAGTCATTCTTTCTTTAATCATTTGACTTTTCGGCTGTTACTTCAATGGGGCGTTTCATGCCGTCTTGCAGGAGGCGTTCCCCTACAACTCTATCCGTCCAACTGCTGTCCTTTTGAACCACATATTTAGAAATTGTGCCACAGGCGTTGTGACAACAACGTTGTATTCCCATGACGAAATATCCACAAGTATCATCATGTACCACAACGCAGTTATTCCAAGAACGGGAATCGAAAGTAAGTGTAACCGTGTCACCTACATATAGTTCGTTCCCGCTATCATCTGTGAATGGAGTTTCTTCCCCGATTCTGCCAAGGAATGATTCATCGCCAACCCACTTAAGATAAAGAGCCTTATTCTCTTTTCGCATATGATACTCAATATACGTATAATGTTCATTGAAGCAAGCCAAGTCATTTTCGTGCAAAGCTATTTTTTCTCCGACTCTTGCCTTGTCAGAAGATGCAACCGCAATAGTCACAAAAAAGTGGTGCGGTGCGTCAATTCTCGTCACGACAAGAGCAATGTTGTTCTCATGCACAGTCTTTGTGACCCCATCACGAAATGTCCCATTGGGAATCAAGATATCACCTACGTTCAAATCTTCAAGTTTCATCGTTCATCCTCCAATATCTTTTTTATTTCAGCTTCACCCGAACTTACATCACCATATGTGTCCATCAAAGTGTAAAGCACAGCTTCATATACAGTTTTGTATTCAGGTGAATCCTTTGTAATTCCATACATTGAAACAAGTTTGCGGGCTTTGGCTTCCAGTTTTCTCGACGCAGACGCTTCTCTGTGTTCAGCCTTAAATGCCGAAATATAGCCTGCACGTTTGTCTGACACTGTTTGCTCATAACTGTCACCTTCATCTTCCTCTTGCGCGTCTGAAAATCTGCCGGAAAACATTTCAAATTCTTCGGCTGAAAGGGGGCGGGCAAAAAGAGCGTTGATGAAACCCGCAAGGCGTTGACGTTTACGGTCTACGTCTTGATACCCCATGATTATGCGAACTTCCTCCAGCAAACTCTGCTGTCGTGCTGTCTCTGCTACCGCAGGGCGTCCACGCTCTGCTATTGCTTTGTCAAAAGCTGTGCGAATAAGTTTCGCATATTCACGGTTAGCCGGGCTGTCGTTGTACATGGATGAAATCATACGGTCAATCTCTGTCAGAATCATGTCAGTTTCCTGCGGGGCTTGCGCTCCTGCTGATTGAGCCATACGAAGTTGTTCAGGCGTAAGAATCAAGTGACCATTTTCAAGGGTAAATGATTCTGCGGTTATTGAGCGCAAGCGCTCGATATCTTGCTTTGTGACACGCGAAGGGCGGGTGCCTATTAGGTCAGGCACAGAAACTTTGTGTCTGTACTCAAAATCAGATATTCTGTGTCGCGCAAGAGATTCCTCGTAATACCACTGCTGTTGCCGCTTTGTAAAGGAATGGCGTTTTGCCATGTGTTCCTCCTTGCAGTAAAGCTCCGGTGATTAGCCGGGGCTGTCAGTTTGTTTAGAGAATGGAGCAGGTAATGAAACAGCCCTGCTGATTCTTTGAGGGAACGGTGTAGGCGCGGACGGAGAATTCCTCCGCTTCTCCCATCTCGGAAACCATCTCGGTGAAAATGTCGATGAATGCTTCCTTGAAAGACGGGGAAGAAGTGTAATACTTCATGCCGTCAGAAGCAAGGACAACAAGCGTGCTGTAGTCCTTGTTCTCGGAGCGCTCGTTGTGAATCTCAACGTCTGCCCAAAGGACAGGGGAAAACTCGACACTGCCGTTCTTCAGCGCGGCGTTGATTTGAGTAGCGTCTGTGGTGTCCTTCATCATGATGCGCTCACGGGCAGTCAGGGGACGCGAAGAATTGACGATTTTTGCGGAATAGCCTTCCATTTTGTTTACCTCTTTCATTTATTGAATTTTTTGGGATTTTGGTAAGTGGGTTACATGGGTTTGGATTTGTCGTAGAAGTCTTGAACTGTCATAAAACGCCGGGTTGTAGTTGTGGTTTTGGTTACTACTCGGATAGGGGTGTAGCGTCTGTCCATGTCAAGTGCTTTGTAGTAACGGCGCATTGCTCGGAGAATTTCATCGTTGTTCTTGAAGTTGTCAACAAGGTGAAATTCTGTCTCAACCATTGCACGGGTTTCGCTGTCAGCTACAAGTATTGTTCCTTCTGTAAGGATAAGGGTTCGGGAAACTATAGGCTTGCGCATTGTGGTATACCTCCTTTCATGTTTGGATATGGTGCAAGCCGCAGGAGTTGAACCTGCGTCATGAGAGGAACATGAGAACGGTCGCTTGCGAAAGGCTCTGTGTAAAGCCTATTTGTTAGATTGCAGATATTGTAAGGTCGCCCACTGTGTCGTTTGTGGTTGTGATTGTTACCGAAAGGGAAGCGGGGTTGGATTGCATGAATTTTATTGCAGAGATAATAGTGTCTGTTTGAAGCCCTACATATTCTGCAAGGAATGCCCGCGCGTGACGGAGTGTCCAAGCTGAAAGGGTGGGGTAGAAAATGATTTGCCCGGATAATGGGTAGTATGCTACTGCGGGGCGGTCGTAGGAATACAGGACTGTGCAGGGCGTGGAGCGCGTGTTGTCAGGGGAGTGATGAAGGACGTAGGCGTTGGCTTTCTTGAAAAATAAAAGGCGTGTTTTGGGCGGCATGATTTTTGCTCCTTTCAAATTTTGGCAGGTGCTAGGTAAAAAAAGGCATTGTTTTGAGCGAAGGGAAAATAGGGTGGAAATGCAGAGAAAATTAGAATAGGGTAGCGCAGGAAGATGGGAGAAGGAAATTTACCCCCCTTATGTGGGTCATGCGGTCATGTGACTGGGTCAGGCGTTCGGGTGAATGTCTCATGCGGTCGCGTGACTGGGTCAGGC
>DAIOXG010000026.1:0-15548 GCA_036758085.1 Prevotella sp.
TCTTCCGTTGGCTGTTGATTTGCTTCGTCCTGCCGCCTTTTATTGTCCTCCATTTGTCCCTCATAGCCTTCCATTACAAAGGCGGGATTGACATACGAGCTGACAGAATTATCATATACCGAAATTTGTAAGTTGTACGGGTTTTCGCTGTCCTCTGATACCTCTGCGGTCGTGAACAGAATATCGCCGTCGCTTACAACACTTCCTTTTCCAAGTTGTGTTGATGATACATCTCCGTAATATGTTACAACAAAATCCTCATATTCAATAGTAATGGAGTTATCTCCTATGCTTGTGATAACGCCATCACCGCCGGCAGTTACCGATTGCCCGCTTCCGCAAGCAATACCGATACAGTTGTCAAAAGTATCTTGCTGATTTGGTGGAATATGCTCATAAATTGAAGTCTGTGAGCTTCTCGTCCAATAGTCAAAGCCGGGCAAAGGCGTTCCGATTTTCTGATGACCGCCGTCCGACTCCATGAGCAGCTCATAATGCAGCTCATAATTCGTCTTGCCGTCCTCGGTAACTTCACCCATGTTGGATAGCTGCTCAGTGATGAACTCGTCAATAGATACGCCGTCTTGCGGGTAAATATAGAAGTTGTAAATATCCATTGTCATGGTGGTGTATATCGGGTCGCCGTCCCTCGTTGAACCGATTTGAGCTTTCCATTCTCTGTGAATATGATCGCCATTTCCTTCAACACAGTCAATCTTAAACAACATTCTGACAAGCTGTCTGCACTCTTCCTGCGCACTGCTCCAGTCGTTTCGGTATTTTGCAGATAGGTATGAAGCTAGTTTGAAAATGTCGTATCTGAACGACGCCTTAATCCCTGAAAAATTGAAAGACACGCCGCCATAGATTTTATCCTTTGTGCTGATAGTCCTGCCATTTGCAGCCTGCAATCCCTGCACATAAGTTACACACTCATTGTAGAAATTGTCAAGCTCGTCATTATAGCTCAGAAGCGAGTCGGTAAGCGTTTTGTTATCGACAGGATATACGGATAACGCCGTAGCTCCGCCCAGAACGCCGCCGCCACCGCCGCCCATCATCATGAGGAAAATCATGGGAGCCATCATCATTAAAATGAACCCCAGAACGCCTAAAGCAATGAACTTGCCCTTTCCGGCAATGAAATCAGCCGCCTTTCTTGCAATCTCATCTCTAGCCTTTTTAGCTGCCTTTTTCATGTTCTGCTTGAACATTTCAGCATTGCGCTTTTTGCGGAGCTGCTTTTTCTGCGCTTTCTTTTTATTCGCCTTTTTGGAGCTTTTCTCGGAAAACGGAGATTTGTTTTTCTCGACTTCCAACTTTGCGCCTGTCTTTTCAGCTTTCATTCGAGCCTTATTCACTCGCTTTTCGTAAAGCTGATTTTTCTTTTTCAGGGAAGAAGCACGCATTCTCGAAAACTCGCTGAAAGCAGCATTTGCACCTCTGCCCGCTGCCTGAACAGCGACATTATCACTTTGTGACAGTTCGTTAAAGGCTTTATTTCGCAGTGCGCCTAGTCCTGCAAGAGCGGAACGAGCTGCAAGAGAATCAGGCTTTTTGACTTTAGGCTTCTTTAGCTTCGACTTATCCACCATTTTAACGGTCTTGGTTTGGAATTTTCCCGTTGCAGCATTAAAGTATTTCTGCTTGACCTTGACAGTGCTATAAGCCTTTTTGTTCATCTTGAACTCTTTGCGTTCAAGCCTGTTCATTTTCTTTTGGTGCTTGAACTCGGTCTTGGGCATAGAGCTTTTATCGAGATGAGCCTTTTCAGGAGCTTGAAGATAACCCTTGTGTTGTGAACCGTCATAGATTTTCGTCCATGCACCCTTGAAAGCAGGCTTGGATTTTCTGCCCGAACGCTTTAAGCCAAACGATTTTGCTCTTTCATTGGCTGCATAGAACAGCTCCTTGCTGTGATAAGTCGCCGCATTGAGCTTTTTTTTCTCGCCCCTTTTAAGCAGCTTGTCACGCTTGTTTTCAAGACGAACTGGCTTGTAGGCAATCATGTCCCTGCGATAGTTCATAACGCCCCGTGCTACTGTAAGTCCTGCTCTAGCACCCTTTGAAATCATATCTATGCCGATATTTTCTTTACTCGCCCGATATAGTTCATTGAGTACGGCAACTCTTGCAGCCTGTGAAGCAGGGTCAATAATCAACCTTTTGGCGGTATCGCCATATCTGAATAACCCCGCTTCCGCTTTTAGGGCTATGTTCCACCCTTTGTTTCCTGCTTGCTGTAATATTTTCGGCGGACTAAGGCTGTGCATGGTAATCGGAGATTGCAAATGTCGTTTGCCATCATCGCCATAAGTTAATGGACTGCGTACTTTTGCATAAACCAACCCCACATTTGCATTCTGAAAATGGCTGTCAATCTTATGCAGCAGCCCACGGTTATCGTGCTTATGCTGAGCGTATTGCTCACGGCTCATCTTTGTTGTGTCCACAGCAACATGAACCCTGTTTGAGTCGTATTCCGTGTACATACGCACTCTATGCGTTGATTTTGCTGTATCGAATTTGTCGAGCTTGCTGTTTACGCTGTCAAGTTTCTCAATTATATCAGACATTTTTCCTGAAGTCTTTGACCTTTCATGGCTGAAATTCTTCTCGGCTTCGGCTGCCGCTTGCCTGACAATCCCTGAATTACCAATAAGAGCGGCTGATGATTCGTATCCACATCTCGCAACGGCTTCTCGAACGATATTAGAACTATCTTTAGCCAATTCATCAAGATTATATCCCCGCAAAGCGACTTCTCTGCGCACCATGGTGCAGCTATCGTGTATAAGAATATCAAGATTTTCTCCTTTACGAGCCATGGCTGTACGTTCTTTCACGTCCAACGAATAAATTTCTTTAGCTCTATCAGATTGCGAAATGTGCGTTGTCTGATTGGACTGATGAGCGTGAGGGCTTTGCATACGCTCCGATGAACTGCCTTTCCGGTTCAGAGTGCTTGTATTTTTGACGTCCGACATATTTTCTCACCCCCATTCATCGGAAAGTCATATCACGCCTGCGGCTGTTGCTGCTGTTCTTCGGGCTTAGTTGTCATTACTCTGTAAAGCTCGGTGTCCTTCGGGAAGTGGTCAACGAACGGCAGGATAACATCTCCGAAGAAAAGAAGTCCCGAACCCTGCGGAGCGTTCTTGACATAGCCGAGCTGCGAGGGAGATATGCCGAGCTTCTGCGCAAGTATCTCTCTGTCGCCTGCGGCTTGGTTTAACATAAGGATAAAATCGGAGTTATCAAAGATATTCTCGATTTCCTTTGAAGCCAGTAAATCCTTTACGTTCTGAGTCATACCTGTCGGAATACCGCCCCATTTGCGGAAACGCTTCCAGATTTCAACGGAATATGTTGCCGTCTGCTCTTCTTTCAGAAGCAAATGGAACTCGTCAATGTAATAACGGGTTGCTTTACGGTTGTTACGGTTCTCAGTAACTCTGTTCCATACTTGGTCTTGAACAATAAGCATTCCGAGCTTACGGAGGTTTTTGCCTAGCTCCTTAATGTCGAAGCAGACCAGTCTGTTCTTTATGTCAACGTTTGTGCGGTTATTGAAAATGTTTAGCGAACCCGTAACATAAAGCTCCAATGCCGAAGCTACATTAGCTGCGCATTCCTCCGGTGCGGCACGGAGCATTTTATACAAATCCTCAAGGATAGGCATTTTTTCAGGAACGGGGTCTTTGAAATAATCTGCGTAAATCTTGCCGACACAACGGTCGATAACTGAACGCTCGTTCGCTGACAGACCGTATTTGCCGCCGATAACAAGTTCGCACAGCGAGAGGATAAAGTCTGATTTGAGCGTTACGGGGTCATCATCATCGGAATAATCCGTTGAAATATCCATAGGATTTATATGGTGTGGCGAGTTGGGCGAAATCTTTACGAGCTGTCCATGCAGCGCATTGACGAGCGGATAATATTCGCCCTCAGGGTCGCAGATGATAATATCGTCATTCGTTGTTAAGAACGCATTTGATATTTCTCTCTTTGACGAGAATGATTTTCCCGAACCGGGCGTTCCGAGGATAATACCGTTGGGGTTCTTAAGCTGCTTGCGGTCAGCCATGATGAGGTTGTTGGAAAGAGCGTTAAGCCCATAGTAAAGGGAGTCGCCCTCTGGGTTGAAAAGCTCCTGCGTTGTAAATGGGATAAATCCCGCTGCCGCCGAGGTCGTGAAGTTTCTGTTACGCTCAATGCCGTTATATCCCAGAGGAATTGCGGACATGAGCGCTTCTTCCTGCTGCCAGTCGAGCGGGTCAAGTTTGCAGTTGTGTTTCTGCGTGATATTCTTGATTTTGGAAATGAGCATATCGAGCTTTTTTGAGTTTGAAGCAAATGCCGTTATCGTAATCGTCGTTATGAAAAAACGTTCGTTTCTGCTCTGCAAAAGCTGTAATATCTCCTTGATTTCCTCGGAATATGTCATGAGGTCAGGCGGGAGTATGTCAATATCATATCCTGCACGGGCAGCCTTTTTCTGTTCATCAACTTTCATGGCGTCAACCGCTGTGTTTTTGAGCTTTACCCACTTGATAGCTTCCATCTGCTCCCATGAACGCAAGTGCAGATTAACGAAGATGTTATCGTCAAGGTTGAGATAGTCCATTAACATACGGTCGGATATTTCAGTCGAAATAACGTTGATATAATAGGTCGCTCCGATAACGTCGCCCATCTGGAATTTATTCTTGCGCCCGAAATTGAAAGAGGGGGGAGCGATAAAATCCTTTGTGGACATTCCTGTCTGCGCCCGTTTGTGCCAGTCGAAAATGAATTTATCGCTTGCAGACGGGTTAAACGCCCTGTGAAGCACCTGTAAGCGTTCTGCGCCGTCAAGTCCATAAGCCTGAACGCCCATGTGCTTGAAATTTGCCACAAGCTCACCCTCAAGCTGTTCCAAGCGGCTTACAGCCTGCTTGCGTTCCTTTTCATGTATGCCGAAAGTTAGATATTTTAAGCGGATAAGACCGCTGTTGCCTTTTTCAAGTTGGTCTTTCAGCATTTCGGTAAATTCACGGCGAATGTGGTTGAAGTCATCGTCCTGTTCATTGATATGAATACAGCTTTTGTACGTTTCAGCGTCGTCGGCAACGTTCATATATGTGAACTGAATTGTAAGACTATCGTCAAAGTAATTGTGAATATCACAAAAATGCTGAAATATCATCTGCTGGTCCTCAAGGGGCGCAAGCTGATAATTTATATCGTTGAAGCAAATCGTCTTTGTGTAATAATCATCGTTGACGTGGCAGACTCCATTCTTGAACATCTCCAGATAGGGAATAGTCTTTTGAGCGGAGTCAACCGTTTTGTGCTTCTTCTCAATAGCACGGATTTTTTGCGATACAGCTTTCCTTTCTTCCTTCGACACAGCTTTGCCGGACTGCGCCTTACCTTTTACGCTTTTTGTTTTTTGGTCGCTGCTTGAATGCGTTTTCAAGGCTTTCGACGAGCTTGTCGAAGAAGTTTTTCTTGTAGCCAATTCTTTTTACCTCCCTATTCAAAAATGCTTGTTCTTCCAACGCTACATAAATATTTTCTGATTTATATGGTCGGATTTTCGGGCGGAACAAATTCGCCTTTATCATGTTGGTCAGTATCTTATCGAACGTCTGCCCGTTTTTTTCGTAAAGCCCCATAAAGCCAAACGGCATAACGCATACAAACAGAATAACGACTGCGGTCGTTAAGTCAACGGGCATGACTAAGAAAAAAAGCGGTAGTCCGATAAGTATGCCCAGAGCAAAATACATTACCTGTCGTTTGGTAAGACCAAACAGGAACTTCTCCTTGACGTTGTTAAGGTCACGGGGAATTTTGATATATGCCATAATATCTCCTTTCCTATTCGCCAATGGCGAATTGAATTTTAATGGCAGTTGAGTATAGACTTCGCCACGTTGCCTGATTTGAACATAGTGAGCAAAAGAACAATGCCCAGAGCTATGCAAAACAGTATGTTGTTATTTATCTCCGAAGCCAATGTAGCGGCGTCGGTGCCTTTCACATCCGTTAAGGCGGCTGTCAGCCTGCTTCCACACAGATTAGCATAGAGGACTATTGCTATCATGATGAAAACAGCTTGCAGGGCATACGCAAAAATAACTTTGAGATAATTTTTACCCGTGTCGCCGAAATCACGATTCGTAAGCGTTGCCATAGGAATGGGGGCAACCGAAATGTGTATATATATCTCAACCATTCGTCCGATAAGGATAACGTACACACAAGCGTAGATTACGAGCGAAACAATATTCAGAAAGCCTGCGGGAATGATTATCAGAATAAGCGTACTCAATGACACCTTATCAGGCTGCAAGTGTTCCGCAAAAGAACTGACAGCCTGTGACAGCGTTCCTGCTGCGCCCGAACTGCTCGTTACCCCGTTTACCATGTATGTTCCGAGGTCAAACAGCGCATTTACGATTGTGAAACAGTTGGATAAAAACCAAATTCCGAGACAGGACTTGAAAATGAACCGAATGAAAATGCTTGTGTCGAAGTCGTGGAAGCTGTTCTTATCAATCAATGCCTGAATAAACTCGTAGAGAATGACGTAAACAAGGACTATCGAACCAATTGGTATCATGACCCCGTTTACAACCTTTTCAACGGTTTGAAACATCGTCGAATCATAGTTTGCAGGGGTTTTGCCTAGCTCGGCGTCGGCGTCCTTGACAACCTTGTCTATCAGACCGAAGCTGCCCTGAAAGATATTGTTGAGCAATTCGCAAAGTGAAGTCTTTATGCTGTCGTAGACTCCGTCTAACGGCCAGCCCCAACGTTCCGGGTCCTCAAAAGCGGGTTGTTCGTCCGACGTTTCCTCTGCCGCTGCGGTTATGCCGCATAACGCAAATGCAAACAGGACTACAACGAAAATCACCATAAGCCTACGGAAAAGCGTTTTTCGCTGTTCTTTTTTCTCTAAAAGCAATGGTCGTTTACCTCCTTTCAAAAATTTACAAGCGGCGCATTTCTACGCCGCCTGTCCAATTCTTTTGAAGTCACATACTCTTTAAGTTTTGGTAACTGATTTTACATATTCTTGAAGTTGAGGAACAAGTATAACACCGATAAGAGCCACACCTATACCTGCCATTAGCTGCTTCATACCCTGAGATTTTGCGCCGGGGTTATCGTTGGAATATCCCTCAAGCAGATTTATTACGCCCCAAACTGCAACGCCTGCGCCGATAAGAATTACAACTGTTTGAAGTACCCCGATAGCTCCTTCGAAAAATGAAGGCATTGATGCGCCTCCTGATGTGCCTCCTGATGCAAACACAGTTACTGCACACATAGTCGCTGCGATTGCTCCTGTGATTACTGACGTAAGGATTTTCTTGGCTCTGAGAGCTTTTTTGCTCTGGGGTTTGCTTTCGCTTGCGACGGTCATTGTCTTGATAGCAAGGCTATTAACGCCGTCGTTGATTTTCTTGAAAATAGACATTTGGATTTACCTCCTAGTTAAACTGCCGTTTCATCGTATTCACCGATGACTTTTACACGGTCTGTTGATTTGACTGTTAAACGGGTTGACATATATTTTTCAATGTCGAACTCGTTTGCTTTGTTATCGTCCGACAACAAGCTATAATATTTATGCTTTGTAATGTCGAACTTGTTTGAGAAGAACGGTCGAACGCCACGAACTTGCAGAATACATTTGCCGCCGTCCATAACGCCGATTTCGTCCTGCGACATCAGCTCTTTGCCCACCTTTTGGTAGTTCAGCGAGAACGACTGCGACTGTCCACGGCTTTCACCAGTATTGAACAGGTCGATTGTTTCTTTGCCGAGCATTTCCGAAATCTCTTTCAGAGTGCCTTTCTCCTTACCGCCGAGGAACAGGGTAGTATCGCAGTTACCGATAATCGTATCTGCATTGTCCTTGTAGATTTTTTTGAGCTGTGACTGCGCCTGCAAAATGATTGAAGCGGAAATTTCTCTCGAACGTATCGTAGCAATCAGCTTATCGAAGTTCGGAATTTCGCCGATATTTGCAAACTCGTCCAGAATACAGCGGACATGAACGGGCAAACGCCCTCCGTGTTCATCGTCTGCTTTATCGCACAGCAAATTGAATAGCTGTGAGTACATTATGGCAGCGACGAAGTTAAAGGTCGTGTCGGTATCTGAGATGATTACGAACATTGCCGTTTTTCTCTCTCCGATTTGGTCAAGCTCCAGTTCATCGTAAGACATCATTTCACGAAGCTCGGCTATATCGAACGGAGCTAATCTTGCGCCGCAGGAAATAAGGATTGATTTTGCCGTCTTGCCTGCGGCAAGTTTGTACTTCTTATACTGCCGAACCGCAAAATGTTCCGGCTTCTTGGCTTCAAGCCGCTCAAAAAGAATATCAACAGGATTTTTGAACTCCTCATCGTCCTCTCTGGCTTCACTTGCGTCAATCATGGTGATGAGAGTGTTAAAGTTCTGTTCCTCTTTCGGAGCTTCATAGAATATGTAGCCGATATAGGCAGTATACAGAAGCCTTTCTGCCTTTACCCAGAAGTCCTCGCCGGATTTTTCACCCTCGCCCTTTGTGTTGGAAATAATCGTATTGACGAGCTTCAGAATATCCTTTTCGGAGCGGATATAGGCAAATGGGTTATAGTGCATGGATTTTTTGAAGTTGATAAGGTTCAGCGATTTAATCGCATATTTACCTTTCTTTTGCAGGAGCTTACCAACTTCAAGGAGAATTGTGCCTTTTGGGTCAGTAACGACATAGCTGCTGTGCATTTGCATGAGGTTTGGTTTAACGAAAAATCTCGTCTTACCTGAACCAGAACCGCCTATTACCATGACATTCTTATTTCGGGCATATTTCGCACCCGCTTTCGGGCGGCTTTCCATTGTCAAGCCCTCTGTCGCTGTAAGGATAATGTTCTTGTCGGGATTTTCGTCCATATAAGGCTCAATGTCCTTTGCCGTCCCCCAACGAGCTGAACCGTATTCCTTGCCCTGACGGAATTTCTTGGCGTTTTTTCGTTTTTCCCTCATTGCAAACCAGAAAACGAATGCCACAGCACCGCCGATGAGCAGGTCAATGACATGAAAACTAGGCAGCGGGTTAGCAAACACGACCGAAAAATCATCAAATAAAGAGAAGAACTTTGCGCTGACGTCGCTGCCATCGGCTACTCTAGTTGCAGCCGAAAGTTTGTTCATGGCATAAAAAAGGGCAATGTACGGGATATTCAGCAGTATGTGTTTCTTAAAATCAAACTTGAACTTCTTAATGCTCCATACCCCTTTCCTTAACACGGCTGCGGTCACGCTGTTGGCTGCGCTGCTGTGCCTGTTCCTGAACAATAGTGCTGATTTCCTTGATTACTGACGGCTTGCTCTTGTCGAGCGTATGCTTTTTTGCATAATCGTTAAATGCCTTGTAAACCTGTTCCGTGTCCTTGCCCCTAAAGAACACAATGTATCTCGGCGGGGATTCGTTCGGAACTTTTTTCATGGCATAGTCAATCCCGAATTTACGGGCTGAACTTTCAAACGACTTTATGTTCTTGTCGGAAACCTCAATATTTTGCAGGGAAGAACCGTCCTTGATGATATTGTCAAGCGACTGCTTGCCATGCTTTGCCTTGCCTTTTGAAGAAAGCGTTGCGCTGATAGCTTCCGCAAGTACGTTAGCGGTCATTTTTGTTGTTTTTACGACAATAGCTACTACGTCATTCTCAACATCTTGTGCCATTTTGCTTTTTCACCTCCGTTTCTTATTCGCCAATGGCGAACTGATTTCTAAGGCGGAACCGCCTGCTTGAAGTGTATCATTCGAGATAACGTTGCCGACATATATTCACCTCCGTTCATATTCGGCTTAACGCCTTATCTGTAAAATAAAAAATCCGCTTTGGAAAGCGGTTTAATTAGTTTATTTAATTACGCCAATGGCTTTGAGCTTGGACGTGTAATACATATCCTTTGTGCTGACCGCATTATACAATGCAGTGCGCAGATATGACTGAATGTGGGTCATGTCCGGAGAATGTTCCTCAATCATTTCTAAAACATACTCGATATGCGTGGAGTCGAGCTGCAAGAACGTGTCCTTGACAGTTGACTGCGGAACATTGCTGCTGTTGATTCGCAGCATGGCTCTCGTCGAACAGATTGAATCGACGATTACGGAATACATCGCCCTTACCAATTCTGCACGGTAGCCACCATCCGACTGATACGCAGCATAGTCTATTCTCTCTGCAATCAGTTTTTCATAATTCTGTCTTTGCTGTATACGGTCAATCTCATCAATCATATCAACGGTGATTTGCTCGTCTGATTGATTGATAGATTTAGGATTACTTATCTTAAGTTTATTATCTTTAGTTTTATATAGAGGTGACATTTTGTCGCCGCAAGAAGTAACATTTTGTAACTCACTGTGGTGACTTTTTGTAACCTGTTGTGGTGACATTTTGTCACCGCAAGAAGTAACATTTTGTAACTTCTGGATTTCATGCGGTTTGTCGGCATTTTCCGAGTTTTTTTCAACCGCACTACTTGAAGTAACATTTTGTAACTTCTGGGTTTTATCGCATTTGCGGACCTTGTTGTGCAGATTGGCTGCAATCGCTTCTCCCTGTTCAATGAGAGATATGAGAAGCTCCTGCTTATTAAGCACCTTGTAATATTTCTTTTTCGGCAGACCCGCCGATTTTGTTTCAATCAGCCCAATTTCCACCAGTCTGTTTATAGCGGGCATTTGTTGTCTTTTAGTGAAAGTCGTACTTTCCTGAATGTCTATCGCTGTTGCATAAAAAAATCCCTCATCGTCAAGCATACCGTTTTTGTAGTAGTATGTCATTTTGGAGATAAGGGAAAAGTAGATGATTGTTTCCGTTGCTCCAATAGCGTGAGCTATGAAGCGGTTGCAGGACATCGTGTTATCAGGATTGATAGCCTGAAAAAACGACAGCGGCAAATAGTTGTTATTCATGTGTCAAACACCTTCCTCGGTCGATAAGAGAAGTATTCTCTCTAAATCAACGTTAATTTTAATCATATCTGACTTTAATTTTTTGGGAGAACCGTTTCTCGCATAGGCTTCTATGTATTCGTCGGGGATATTGTCAATGGTTTCTCGCAGCTCTGCAATTGTTCCAAAACGGTGTTCTGTGAAGATTTCAGAGAAAAGAAGCTTGGCGTCCTCTCCTATATCCCGCCTTTTGACAAGCTCTTTTGGGATAAATATTGTGTCCGGGGCTAACATCTGCATTAAAAATTCAAATGACTTTTCCATGTTCATTCCTTTCTATTCGTCAATGAGCAATGACGAATTGCGTTTTTTCAGGTCGGTGACACCCTTTGGTTGGAACAGCAGGAATTGAACCTGCAATAACAGAATCAAAGTCTGTTGCCTTACCGTTTGGCTATGTTCCAGTAGGCATAAAAAAAAGACACTAGTTTCCTAATGCCTTTGAAATATGTTCAATTGTTACAACTGTCGTGCGCTAATGCGCCTGTGATTTATCTGTTCTGTTAGGGTGGGAAATATCCTTATAGAGATTTATCTAATAAAAACAAAAAGGAGCACCCGTCATGGCTGCTCCTTTTTCATATATCCCCCGAGCCGCAAGGCTCTTTTTTTATGCCATTTTTCCAAGGAGGTGACGCAGAATGTCCGAAAATTTCGGCTTGAAAATAGGTCTTGAGGGCGAAAAGGAATTCAAGAAATCCCTCGCCGAAATCAATAATTCATTCAAGGTACTAGGCTCCGAAATGAAGCTTGTGGACTCCCAGTTCGACAAGAACGACAAATCCACCGAAGCGCTAACCGCCCGCAGCGAGGTTCTGAACAAGGAAATCGAGCAGCAGAAGCAGAAAATCGAAACGCTCCGTACTGCTTTGCAGAATGCCGCCGATTCTTTTGGCGAGAACGACCATAGAACGCAAAACTGGCAGATTCAGCTTAACAACGCGCAGGCGGCTCTCAACGGCATGGAGCGTGAACTGAATTCCAACAACACCGCCCTTGAAAAGGCTGACAAGAGCTTTGGCGATGCCAGAGATGAAGCCAAGGACTTTTCAAATTCCGTCAAGAACGCCGCCGACACAAGCGAGGACGCTGACGGAAAGCTGAGCCGGCTCGGAGATACCGCAAAGAAAATCGGCGCGGCTCTCGGAGCTGCCGCAGCCGCAGTCGGAACAGCCTGCGTTGCCGCAGGAAAAAAGCTGTGGGACATGGCGAACGATGTCGGCTCGGCGGGCGACCAAATCGACAAGACCTCGCAGAAAATCGGCATAAGCGCCGAAAACTATCAGAAGTGGGGCTATGTGTTTGAGCGCTGCGGCGCTGACGTGAACAACCTCCAGACGGGAATGAAAAAGCTGTCCACCGTCATCACGGACGCGGCGGGCGGTTCGGATTCCGCAGCCGAAAAGCTGTTCGCTGTCGGGCTTTCCATCGAGGAACTGAACGAAAAGTCGCAGGACGAACAGCTGAGCATGGTGATTACGGCTCTCCAAGGCATGGAAGCAGGCGCAGAGCGTACTGCCGCCGCAAACGACCTCCTCGGAAAATCCGCCGTGGATATGGCGGCTGTCCTGAACACAAGCGTAGAGGAAACCGAACGTCTGAAGCAGGAAGCCGAGGACTACGGCATGGTTATGAGCAACGAAGCGGTGGCGGCTTCAGCGGCTTTTGAGGACAGCCTTACCAAGCTGTCGCACACGGCGAGAGGTCTGAAAAATCGCATGGTGGGTGAACTCCTGCCTGGAATAACGCAAATTACGGACGGACTTGCCGACCTCCTCGCAGGCAATGAGCAGGCGGCGGACGAACTGAAAAACGGCGTTACATCTGTTATCGACACTATCCGGACGCTAATTCCGCAGTTTGTTGAACTCATAACTTCGATTGCGGGAGCAGTCCTCGAAAGTGCTCCGGGTATCATCAAGGCGCTTGCAGACGGGCTTCTGTCGGCTATCTCGGAGCTTACTCCGACCCTCGCCAGAATCGTGACCGAGATAATCTCGGCTCTGGTGGGACTTCTGCCGCAGATAGTTTCAGCCGGAGCGGATATTCTGCTGTCGCTCATCAAGGGCATTGCGGACACGATTCCGCAGCTTGTTCCGCAGATTGTGACGGTAGTCGTTGAGATTGTGAAAACGCTCATCGATAATTTGCCGCTTATCCTTGACGCAGCTTTACAGCTTATAACAGGGCTTGCGCAGGGCATTTTAGATTCACTGCCAATCCTTATTGAAGCCCTGCCGCAGATAATCACGGGAATTGTGGACTTTCTCATCGGCGCAATACCGCAGATAATCGAAGCGGGAATACAGCTTCTAACCTCGCTTGTTACGGCTCTGCCGGACATCATTGCGGCAATCGTGGAAGTAATTCCGCAGATAATTGACGGAATAATCAAGGCGGTAATTTCGGCAATTCCGCTTATCATCGAAGCAGGAATTAAACTGCTCGTTGCGCTTGTGCAGAACCTACCGACCATCATCACGACCATTGTTGCGGCTATTCCGCAGATTATTTCAAGCGTTATTGATGCGGTGATAGGAGCAATTCCGCAGCTTATTGCGGCGGGCGGTCAGCTGTTTATTGCACTGATTGAAAATCTCCCGACCATCATCGTGGAGATAGTCAAGGCGATTCCGCAAATCATAACCGGCATTGTTGACGCATTCGGCAGCTACTTTGGCAAGATGGCAGAGGTCGGCGGAAATCTGCTGAAAGGTCTGTGGCAGGGCATTTCTGACGCGGGCGCGTGGCTTTGGAATCAGATTAGCGGCTTTTTCGGTGGTATTGTTGACGGAATCAAGGACTTCTTTGGAATACATTCGCCGTCAAAATTGTTTGCGAACCTCGGCGGCTTTATGGCGGAGGGGCTTGGCGAGGGTTTCGGCGATGAGATGAAAGACGTTTCAAAAAGTATGCAGAATGCAATTCCGTCAGATTTTGACCTCGACATGAACGGCACAGTTTCGGGTTTCAACGGAGTACAGACGCAGGCATTTGACATTACGATTCCGCTTAGCATTGACGGTGTACCTCTCACAAAGGTGATTTCAAGAATACAGTGGAATCAGAACAAGGTGACGGTAAGAAATGCGGGGGCGGTGTGATGGTTGAGATAATCGTGACCGAAAACGGCAATGTGCGTGGTGTGTTTACGCGGGTGATTTCGGCATCGCTGACCGACAGCCTTAACGGTGAATGCACCTTTCAATTTTCCGTAATGTCCTCGATGGCTTCGGAGATATTCACAGGTCTTGAGGTACAGCTGAAAAGCGACACGCTGAACTACCTTTTCAATGTTGTGAAAGTGTCCAAATCCCTTTCAAACGGCATTGCGATTTGTACCGTTGAGTGCGAACACAAGTCCTACGAACTGAACAACGATGAATACAAGCTGACTGAATTTGACTTCGAGGGCGCTCCGGGTGAGTGCCTTATTTCTTTATTGCAAGGCACTTCTCTGACCGCAGGAATCTGCGACCCGGCTGTCCCGATAAGGCTGAAAATCAACCGAGAATGTACCCGCAGAGCCGCCTTAATGCAGCTTATCGCCTTATGCGGCGGCGAAATCGAGTACAACGGAGCAGAAATAAATATACGTTCTCACAGAGGTTCGCAAGACTATATCGGCATTATGGACGGTCGGAATGTTTCGGATTTGACTATGGAAACCGACAGCCGTTCAGGTACTACAAACTACGGCCTGACGCTGTACAAGAACATAAACTTTTCAGTTGGCGACAATGTTCAAATAGTGTTCCACCCGTTCAACCTCAATGTGAACACCCGCATAATCGCCATGAGTTTCAATCCGTACAACCGCCGTGAGATTTCAATCGAGGTCGGAGATTATCGTCCGAGCATTTCGGACAATCTCTATCAGATGGAGCAGAAAACCAACGAGATACGCAAGGACGTTGGCGAATCCACTACGGAACTGAAAACCTCGACAAACAGCACGGATATTTCGGTTACGGAGAAGTCACAGCGGCTGTTCCGCATTACTTACAATGCGATTCAAGCTACATACGCGGCGTTCTGTTCGACCGTGAAATTCGTGATTTCAGCCGCAGGAACTCTTGCGTTCATTCTGAAAAAGAACGAAAACGAAGTCATGCGGTATGAGGAGTATTTCAGCGAGGGTTCACACACCAAGACTTACACCTATCCGTTCACATCGGAGGTCGGTCAAAATACTATGTCGCTCAGCGTGGTTTCGGCTGACGGCGCAGAGGGAAAATTCCCGAAAATGCAGACATGGGGCTATGTAATGGGCGCTTACCTTGCAGGAGATACACCATGGGACGGTTACATCGAGGTGCGCGAGGGCGAGGTTCGTTTTACTATGCACCGAACCGTCAAAAAGTCGCTTGTTCGTACATCGGATACTCTGCTGTTTGAAATACTCAAATCGCACAAGTTCAAGTTCAGCGAACCCATACTCGCTTTCATAAAGCGTGAAAGAAACAGAAAAACGCTTGAACCCACCATCAGAGCGGTATTCCCCGACGCATGGCGTCCGAAGATAATC
>DAIOXG010000027.1:0-15334 GCA_036758085.1 Prevotella sp.
TTAAAGCATATTACTCCCCTCTCCTCATGGGGAGGGGCTGGGGGTGGGGCTGTCGTAGTCCCCGTCCTTGGCATGGCATGCTCGGTATGTGCTGCCAATGTAGAGAAAAAGCTGTCGTCGCTGAACGGAGTGAACAGCGCTTCGGTATCGCTCGTCAGCCGTACGGCATTGATAGACTTCGACCCTTCCGTCATCTCGCTCCAGGACATGAAGCGCGAGATAAGCAGTATAGGCTACGACATGGTGATAGAGTCAAACCGCAATGTGGAAGAGATGGCACGCAGGGAATATGCCATATTAAAGCGCCAAACCATCCTGTCTTGGCTTTTCTCCATACTCACGATGGCAGTGTCGATGGGATGGATAAACCTTTTTGGCTCAGATGCCGGTATGACAGGCAGTCATGGCATGAGCAGTATGGAAAATTCGTTTTCCAACCAGCTCTGTCTCATTCTTGCCCTTCTGAATATGGTATATTGCGGACGGCATTTTTATGTCTCCGCCTTCAAGCAGCTGCGCCATCACACGGCAAACATGGACTCGCTTGTTGCTCTGAGCACCCTCGTAGCCTTCCTCTTCAGCACGTTCAATACCTTCTGGGGAGACCAGGTATGGGGTGCGCGCGGCATAGAGTGGCATACGTATTTCGATGCCTCCGTAATGATAATAACCTTTGTGCTCACAGGCCGTTGTCTTGAGGAAAAGGCAAAAGACAGTACGGCATCAAGCATCCGTCAGCTTATGGGCATGCAGCCAAAGACGGCACGCATCGTGAATGGCGATGAGCTGAACGATGTGCCAATTTCGGCAATAGCCTATGGCGACATTCTGGAGGTAAGGGCTGGGGAGAAGATACCCGTTGACGGCACGGTAGTCTCTGCCGAGAGTTTTATGACTCCCGATGCGGCATACATCGACGAATCGATGATTAGCGGCGAACCGGCACCGGTGGCAAAGCGCACAGGCGACAGAGTGCTTGCCGGAACGATACCAAGCCAGGGAAAGCTTCGTTTGAGAGCACAGCAGGTTGGCGAGAAGACCGCCTTGGCACAGATAATCCGTATGGTGCAAGAAGCCCAGTCGTCGAAAGCCCCCGTGCAGCGGCTTGTTGACAAGGCAGCGCTCGTCTTTGTGCCAGTCATCGCCGGAATATCGTTGCTCACATTCATAATATGGTTTGCCGTAGGCGGAATCGAAGCCTTGCCCCACGCCATAATATCGGCAGTATCGGTATTGGTAATCGCCTGTCCGTGTGCCATGGGACTTGCCACTCCTACCGCCCTCATGGTGGGTATCGGCAGGGCAGCGCACCGCCATATATTGATAAAGGATGCCGCAGCACTGGAGAAACTTCGCAAGATAAACGCCTTGGTAATCGATAAAACCGGTACGCTGACCATTCCTAACCGCAGCATCGACTTCACCAAAGCTGCCGATCTTCCCCTTGAAGAGCGCGAAACGCTGAAGCCGAATGCCCGTGAGGCAATAGATGCCCTTCATAGAGAAGACATAGAAGTGTATATGATGAGCGGCGACAAGGAAGAAGCCGCAGCCTATTGGGCAGCAAAAGCCGGCATCAAGCATTACCGGAGTGGAGTGAAGCCCGACGACAAGCAGCAGCTCGTGGCAAGTCTTCAGCAAGAAGGCAAATGCGTGGCGATGGTTGGCGATGGTATCAACGACACACAGGCCCTCGCCCTTGCCGATGTAGGCATAGCCATAGGTGGCGGAACCGATGTGGCAATTGATGCCGCACAGGTGACGCTGATGGGCGATGACCTTATGACTTTGCCCGAAGCCGTTCGACTGAGCCGTCAGACTACTCATCTTATATGGCAGAATCTCTTCTGGGCATTTGTCTACAATCTCGTGTGTGTGCCTGTTGCAGCCGGAGCCTTGCATCTCTTCGGCATCGACTTTCAGATTACCCCGATGTGGGCAAGTGCGCTGATGGCGATGTCGAGCGTGAGTGTAGTGTTGAATTCATTAAAGCCTCTCCCCCACGCCGCTCATTGAGCGGCTTCCCCCTCCCCATAGGGAGGGGAGTAGTAGGCTTATTTTATTAGAAGGATTAAGTTAAGAAAATAATTATTATAATAGAAATCTTCAGAATTTAAACTGTTTATCATTATGAAAAAGATTTTATCATTCATCATGATGTCGATGATGGCATTGAGCATCTATGCCAAGGACATCAAGACCGTAGTATTCACCACCGATCCGCAGATGCACTGCGAGTCGTGTGAGAAGCGAATTAAGGGAAACATCCGTTTTGAGAAAGGAGTGAAGAAAATCGAGACCAGCGTGCCCGACCAGACCGTAACAATCACCTATGATGCCGACAAGACAACGGTGGAGAAACTCGTTGAGGCTTTCAAGAAGATAGACTATGACGTGCGCCAGCTCCAGCCGGGCGAGAAAGTGGAGAAGCAGACGGCAGACGAATAACGTCTTTCCTTTGGTAATCTTTATAGGGATTGGAGAATTTAGGTGTTTTCATTGCTATTTTATTACAGATTTGCATATGAATACTCCTAATTCTCCAATTCTTGCTAAAAAAACATTACCTTTGCATAAGAGTATTATGCTCAGAAGATTTTGATTTGCAATTTTCCCCTCCCCCGCCTCCGGAGGGGGAGGCGGGGAGGGGACGATCTTCAATTACAAAGTTAAATTATTCATTATGAATTATAAATTATAAATTATCATGACTCTATATCCAAAACTCATAATGGATGCGCTTGCAACAGTAACGTATCCTGGAACGAAGAAAAACCTTGTGGAGAGCGAGATGGTAGCCGACAATCTGCGTCTCGACGGCAACAAGGTATCGTTCTCGCTAATCTTCCCTCGCGACACCGACCCGTTCCTCAAGTCCACCGTAAAGGCTGCCGAGGCTGCAATCCGCTACAACGTGAACAAGATGGAAGGTGAAGGCGCCGGCAACGAGGTGGAGATAAATATCTCGCTCGAATACAAGTCGAAACCGCGCCCCGAGGTGGAGAAACTCCTGCCAGAGGTGAAGAACGTGATTGCCGTGAGCAGCGGCAAGGGTGGAGTGGGCAAGAGCACCGTATCGGCAAACCTTGCCATCTCTTTGGCTCGTCTCGGCTATAAGGTGGGACTCTTGGATACCGATATCTTCGGTCCGTCGATGCCAAAGATGTTCAACTGCGAGGATGCCCGTCCGTATGCCGTACAGGTAGATGGCCGCCAGCTCATCGAACCGATTGAGCAGTATGGCGTGAAACTCCTCAGTATAGGATTCTTCGTGAATGCCGAAACGGCAACACTGTGGCGCGGCGGTATGGCATCAAATGCCCTGAAGCAGTTGATAGCCGATGCCAACTGGGGCGACCTCGACTATTTCATCCTCGACACACCGCCGGGCACGAGCGATATCCACTTGACCCTTCTGCAGACTCTCTCCATCACGGGAGCCGTAATCGTGAGCACACCTCAGAGTGTAGCCCTCGCCGATGCGCGCAAGGGAATCGACATGTATCAGAACGACAAGGTGAACGTGCCAATCCTCGGTATGGTGGAAAACATGGCATGGTTTACTCCAGCCGAGCTGCCGGAGAACAAGTATTATATCTTTGGCAAAGAGGGCTGCAAGCATCTTGCCGAAGAGCTTCACATTCCGCTTCTCGCCCAGATACCTCTCGTTCAGAGCATCTGCGAGAGTGGCGACAAGGGTGAGCCGGCAGCATGCCATCCGGAGACCATCACCGGACAGGCTTTCCTCAACCTTGCCCAGGCGGTAGTAACAATGGTGAATCGCCGCAACAAGGAGCAGCCAAAGACAAAGATTGTGAAGACAAAAGACTGATTGAGTAGCTGCTTTCAGCGTATGTATCAAACGCTGAAAGTGTTTATACCAAACGCTGCTGCTGTTTGGTGCAAACAGTAGTAGTATTTGGGCGTTGCACCAAAGGTGCAGCATAGATGCACTTTTCTTGCCACTTTTGTATGTTGCAGCTAAAGCAGCTATCGGCTTTGACATAAACAAAAAACCGGACAGAAGATTTGACGAAACAAATCCTTCTGTCCGATTTTTTATTGTATAGTGTCCGATTTTTTATAGTTCAGTATCCGATTTTTATAGTATAGTGTCTGGTTTTATCGGTTAGATAAATGCTCTTTACTGTTCAACAAGAATCTTCTTTCCGTTCACGATGTTGATACCCTTCTGGAGCGACGGAATCCGCTGTCCCATGATGTTGTAGATGGCATCATTCTCGGTTGTCGGCATAACATCAATGCTCTCTATGCCGGTGGCAGAGAAGTCGTCGATAGCCTCAATAGCCTTAAAGGCAGTCTTGTAGGTGTTGTTGCTGCGGAATGCGCTGAGCAGCGACTTGCGAACATATAGCGTGGCATCGTGGAAATAGTCGTATGATCCGCTTGATGTCGGCTGCAGGAAATTCTGTCCACGGTAAACTACGGCACTTATCCCGTCGCTTTTTGTTATCAACTTGGCAGAGAACGAGGTCATGTCTTCAGGAATTTCAAGATACTTCATATTGGAATTGTGTACCATAACGGATACCTTTTCCGTTGTTTTGCTTGCGGCGGCAGGGAGTCTCAGCTGTACGAGATTTGACACGCAGAACATGTAGCTTGCAAGTTTGTCGTCTTCGAGAGTATAGTCCTTGTTCCAGAACGAGCCATAGGCTCCGCCTTTCACCAGTTTGGCATCCTTCAGGTCGAGATATTCCAAAACGGGATTAGGGTTAGTTTCCACGTAATATCCACTTGATGATATGTCTTCCGCATTGCAGAGATAGCGTATCTGTTTCAGGTCATCGCCGTTGATGCTACCCGTCACGCGCAGATATTTATATGTGTTGTTGCCGCAGATGCTCTGGAAGGTTCCAGGCTGCTCCACGTTGAGAGTAGGCCATTCGTTCACGCTGACGTGGCAAACCTTTGTCATGTCGCCCACCTTCAGCGTAATGTCAGCCTTGCCGGCGGCGAACGACATCAGTTCGTTGTCGTTGTTCACGGCAGCGATGTTCGGGTTGCTGCTTGTGAACGACATGGTGCTGTTCATCAACCGTGTGTCGACCATCTGCGGGTCGATGCTCTCGAAACTGTTGCTCATCATATCCACATTCTCCAGCATAATCACTCCACAGTCGTCGAGCACGATGCCGCAGTCTTCAATCGCCTCAATGTTTCTGTTCATCGGATACCAGTTGGAGTCGTCCTTGTATTCCTGTATGAGAGCCTTCGGCACATACAGCTTCTCGCACATTTTGTAATCAGCCGATGTTCTGGCTTCAACCTTTTTCTTCGATGGCAGGAAGATTCGAGTTGTTTCGTTACTGAGATAGTAAGGATTGAACTGGCTCACATTTCCCAGCCACAGATTCTTCAGATCATACCCCACGTTGGCTGTAAAGCTTGTTGCTCCAGGAGCGATGAAGGTTTCAATCTTCGACTTATAGTAGTCGAAGGCATAATAGTCAACGCTTTTGCATCTCGGGTCAATGATAATCTTGGTGTTGTTGTTCGTGCAGAGGAGGAGTTGGCTGAAGTCCTTCTTGTATATAATTCCGTCCTTCTTCGTCAGACAGGAAGATTCCGGCACCGTAATGTCCACGTCGCTGTATAGGTTCCATAGCCATATCGCGCCGCGCTCGTATGTCTCGAGAGATGCCGGCAGAGAGATATTCTTGATGCTGTTGCAATTCCAAATGCACATTCTCTCCATTTTTTTCACGCTGTTCGGCAGACGCAGGGTTTCAAGTTCCGACCCATTGAAAGCGCTAGCCGACAATACGTCAGCCTTTGCCGTGTATTCAGTGCTTTCATCCGTAGAAGAGTTGGTTTGCTTGTAGTACACTCCGCCCTCCACGATTCTTGTGTCGGAGAGGTCAAGCTCCCTTAGGCTCTGTGCCACGGGGTAATATCCCTCGTCATAAGAGGAGCAGCGGGAGCGCAGTTCGCGAAGGTCCGTACCGTTGATTCTTCCGTGGATAGTAAGCTTCTTGTATCTTGTGTTTCCGAGCATCGCCTTGAGCGAACCGGGCGACGAAACGGTAAATTCACCGTCAACAGGCATCTTGTCGGCAGTATAGCTGCCGTTAGGCACGAGGTTCAGCGTAGCCGTGTTGTCGGTGTTGAAGTGATAGTTGTCGGTTGGATTGAGTGCTCCTATGGCATAGTATCCGTCGTAGGCACCTCCCCATCCCCAGTTGATTCCCCACAATCCGTTGCTGTATCCGTCAACGATAAAGGCATGACCGTCAGAGAAGTCGCCGCTGCTTCTGTATGGTATCGGCTGTTTCTTCTCCAGCTGTTCATACATCAGGTTGATGTCTTCCTCCGTTCCCGTAATCTTGCGGTTAGTGAAGTTCGGATTGTAGTCGAAGTATTTCGAAATAACCTTGGCATCGAATACTGCGCTTGATGCGTCTGTGCCGTAGTCCATTTTGAGAGCCACGCCCAGATGGAACATCAGCGTAGCCACGGCATTGCCCGACTCCTCCGAGTAGCATCCGCTTTTATATTTGTCGAGCATCTTGTCCCACTGGTATTTCGTATCGGCGAAATTGGCAGACAGCGTCTGTCCGTTCCATGTATAAGAGTTTGAGCCCGTGCCGTGTTCCGGGTAGTTGTAGTATTTCATTATCTGTGCGAAAGCTGTCGCCGTGCATCCCGTGTAGTTTGTAGGACACATCGAACTGTAGACATCCGACTGGTCCCATCTCGTCTGAATCAGATGGTCGATGGGTTGTCTTGCCGTCCTCTGCTGCGCTTTGGCAGCGTTTCTCCTCTCCGGAGTCCAGTTTTTTGCCGCTTCAATCATCTGTTGGGAGTAATCCTCCATCATCAGCCTGAGAGCCGGCGGAATACTGTCGATATCGAAACTGTTCCCCCTGTCGGTGTATCCAATAATATCCTCGCCCTCAAATCCGCTGACGAGCACTATGCCGTTGCCCTTAGTTCCCATCACGTAGATGGTGTTCCTGCCGTCGGTCTGCATGGTGTATAGCAGCCGTGTCTCCTTTGCAGCGCTATTGAATTTTGCCTTTACCGTTTTGGGCATAGCATTGTTGTCGGCATACTTGCCGAGCAGAGCCGTAGCATCTTCAGCCGTGCGCCACTGTGCGTTTGCAATACTTGCAGCGAGAGCCAAGATAGCCGTGAGCGTATATCTTCTCCCGTTTGTCATGAAGTTGGCAATTATTGCCTGTTTAGTTTTTACGTTTTTCATATCTCTAATTATTTATATGTATTTTTAGTAAGTTTGATGCGTAGGAAGGAAACATTGCCAGAATGTTCTTGTTTCATCGTTTTTATTGTTGGCTATTTAGCCTCGTTGTCGTTTTTGTTGTTATTATGTTGCAAATATATCGAATAAAATGTTATGTTCAAAATAAAAACATTATTTTTTTTGTTTTTATAATAATGTCATGTGCTGTATGCATTTGTTTTAATCTGTATTATTCATAGTGAGATATAATGTATATTATTGGAGGTTAGAGAGATTTTTTAGACAAAAACAATAAAAAACACCCGAAACAAGTAAAACCCTCGTACCTCGGCATTTTTACTCGTTTCGGGCGATAAACATCAAATCCCCGGACTTAACCGACAATTGTCAGCTGTAGTCCGGGGATTCTTCGTTATTACCAAATAACTTAACTAATACTATGTGTTCTTCATCGGTATCAGATTACCCGCACGGTGTCTCACGAAACCATGCGGATTACCCTAATCTATAAATTGTTTATTTTATAATCTTTGCAGTCTCTACAGTACCGTCGGTCATGGTAGTAACCTTGATGACCTGTCCGCGGTATGATGCGTTGACGCGTGTACCGTCCATACTGTAGTAAGCAACGGCAGCTACAGCCTTTCCGTTGTTAATCTCTTTCACGGCTGAAGGATTTCCAGCCTCGGTAGCTTCGCTAAGTCCACCCATTTCGTTGGCAGCACGAACGCTCCACTTGCCGGTAGAGTCAGCATTGTCGTAGTGGTTCTCAGTGCTGAAGCTAACAACTTTTCCGTCCTTGCAAACAGCCCAGAGCAGTACATACTGACTGTCGTCCCAAGTGAGCTTGCCCTCGCTAAGCAATACGTTCTGCGGAGCCGAAGCCTGTTCTGTGAGAGCCGTAGGATCCCAGTCGTCGCCAGCGCCCATCACGTTGGCTATGGTATAGAAGTTAGCCTCCTCCTTAGTGAGGATAGGGTTGTTGGCATGACCGTCGCCGAAGGTCTTCTTTCTTCCGCTCAGGTCGATAACGCTGCCCTTAGCCGTCTGCGAGTTGTACTCGGCAAAGCGAGCTGGCCAACCTTTGCTCATCTCGTTCCATCCGATAGCCGAAGGCTGAGCCTCCATCTTGGTGTCGATGAAGAGGGCGATAGGAGTGCCCGATCCCCAAGGACGACCGAGGGTGAAGTTGCCGTCGATACCTTTCTTCTCAGCCTTTATCGTACAGTCTTTGAAGATATATCCGTATTTTGTAGGTATAGAAGGAACAGCGATGTATCCAGTGTTGCAAATCTGCAGGTCTACCTTATTATAATATACGTCGCCCTTACCGCAGAGGAAGTCGGTGTTGCCGCGCAGCACGCCGCCCTCGAAATAGAAGCGCGACTTGTTGTTGTTAGATACGTAAGTATCCTGATAAGCCCAGAGGCATATGTTCTTGCAAACAGTCTTGTTCGACTGGTCGTTCAGCACGATGTCGCGCCCTTTGGCATCGCCCATCGCACTCTTCATCGTCAAATCCTGGAAGTAAGTGCCCGTGGCATTCTTCTGAAGCGACAGCACGTCGCCTCTGCCGATACCCTCAAGCACGTTAGCCATGCCGTAACCATTGTCCCACTCCTCGTTAGGCACGGTATTGGTGATAACCACACCGTCGCGGCTCTCGCCGATGATAGAGATGTTTGGAGTGTTCAGATAAGTTGTAGGATCAGGATAATCCTTGCCGTTGTCGCTGTGCTTGGTAGCTGTTGCGCTTGCCGGCAATACGTATTTGCCGTTTTTGATAAAGATGCGGTAGCGCTTAGTGTTGTCGCTACGCTTTGCTGCGGCAGCGAAAGCCTCCTGAAGAGAGCCGTCGTCAGGTACGATGAAGTCGTACATTGCCTTGGCAATAACAGGGCGTGCCTTTGTCTTGAATGATATGCTGATAGCCTCCGCGAGTTTGTTGTCTGTCAAGTCGCTGATACTGTTAGCCGGCAGAGAGAATGTGTATTCCTTGTCATATTCCAGAGCCTTATACTGGAATGAAACCGTCTTGCCGGATACGGCAGCTGTCAGTTCCTTGCCGTCGAGAGTAGCCTTCACGTTGTCGTTGGCAAGTTTCACCTTCTCGTCGAAAGTAAGGATGATGTTGCCGTTGGCAGATACGTTCTCGGCATTGTTGGCCGGAACCGATTCAACAAGAACAGGAGCCTTGCCGTCGTCTACAATCTTTGCCGTTCCGGTGATATAGATTTCAGATATACCGATACCGTCGTTGTTAGAGGTTGCACCCTGAATGTCAGAAGTCTTGTCGGCAATCCAGCGGATATATACAGCCGACTGGTTGTTTGCGTCAGCAGGCAGAGCGAACTCCTCCGTCTTCCAGTTCTTCGCACCCTCAAGAACGAATGTTCCGAGTTTAGTCCAAGCCTCGCCGTTGAGTGAGTATTCCACGTCATACTTGGTATAAGCGTTGTAGTTGAATACCATAGCTGACGATACCTTCACGTCGGTGAAAGCCGAAGCGTTCACCATAGTCTGCCAGTAGTACTTGCCCAGGCCCTCCGTGTTCCAGTTCACGGCAGCCCATTTTCCTTCATATCCGCCAGAGCTCTGACTCTTGTCGAGCCATCCGATAGTGTTTCCGTCGGCATCGCGAAGCACGAGAGCGTCGGCATCGTTGTCCTCGGCAGCAAAGTCAGCCTTGCGTCCGTTGTTGCCCTTCTGCACGAAGTCCCATCCGGCTATAAAGTCGATAGCCGAGAAGTTAGCCTCAAGAGATTTGTTTTCAGTCATGTCGAGTTGCAGTTCGGCACTTGTTTCGCCGTTGCTCCATGAGTTGAAAGTAACGATTTTGTTAGAAGAGGCAGTAAGAGTAACCTTCGTTCCTTCCTCATACATATTCTTGCCGTCCACCACGGTAGCGGCAGGCGAAGCAGAAACCATGTAGTCCTTGCCCGGAGCGTTCACGGTGATGTTCAGCGCATAAGTGTTCAGCTTCTCGAAGTTAGCCTTCACCTCCATATTCTTTGTCAAGGTAACGTTGAGAGCAGTCTCAGTGCCGAGCACGTTGCCCTCGCCGTCAGTCCAGTTCACAAAGTTGTATCCGAAGTTCTTCTTTGCTGTAAGCTTCAGTTCTGTGTCGGCATCAAACTCAGAGCCGGCAGGGTTCTGCGATATTGTTCCGCCTTCGGCAGGGTTGCATGACGTGGCAAACGTGTAGCGAGCCACCTGTTGCTTAGTGCCGCTGACGGTTCCTGTTATAACCACGTTGTTCAGTCCGTATTGCTTTCCGCTGTTGTCGTATATGTTAATGAGCAGCGAGAAACCCTTCTGTGTGGCGAGACTTGCCGGAACTTCATATTCAAATTCCGACATGTCGCCCGTCTTGCCGTTTCTTCTTGGTTTAATGCCTGTGGCAAGAGTCGTCTCTTCGCCCTCTTCGTTTCTCACTCTCACAGCCATCTGTCCGCCGTCGGTACCGAAGCGGATGATGTTTGCGCTCACCTTAGTGGCAGTGAATGTAACGCCCTTCGACGGCACTACCTTAAACTCCACGGCGTTCTCGTTGTTCGTTGCGCTACCCTTGTCGCTCGGTTTGAAGGCGGCATAAGTAATGTCGCCGTCTTTCTTCGACGCATCGTAAGGGATGTTTGCACCTGTAGTAATTGATGTTGTTGTGAAAGCCCCGTCGGGAGCAGCCACGGCATCATCGGTGATGTTTCCGTTGAGTGGGAACGTCACGCTTGCAGCATCATTGTTGAACGTCTGGGCTATTGCCGGCAGACCGCAGATGATGCAGAGCATGATGAGCATGCTACGTAATACTTGCTTTTTCATTTTGTTTTATTTGGTTAGTATATTATCTTTCCGTTTCGTAGTTTGATTTCTCAATCCTATAATCTCAAAACCGACGCAAAGGTATGAAAAAAAGGCGTAACGCCTGTAGCGTACGCCCTTCAATATAAGAGGTTTGGAGGATATTCCCCTAATTTGGATTATTTTTATCCCATAGAGGATTTCTCACTTAGTCATTCTCCTCGTCATCATCCCATGTTTCGTCCCAAAGACTGTGTTTCTTTGATGTTACTTCAAGTTCAGTTGCCGGTTTGTTATGGTCATACTCTAGGGTTGAATTGAATTTCTCCGAACCAACCATCAGTGGTTGTTCATCCATTCCCATACTTGTAATCGTGGGAGCGATATATTTCTTTTTCATCTGTCAGTTCCTTATTATTTTATTATTATCTTCTTTCCGTTGTGGATATATAGTCCACGCTGAGGCTTCATTGTTTTCTGTCCGCTGATGGTGAAGTATGCACCCTCGGTGTTGCCGTTGGCATTAAAGCTGTTTATGCCGTTGGTGCCGCCGTTGTTTATAACCACCTTCAGTTGTGCGCCCTGCACTGCCGTAGGTATTTCGAGGTATGCCTTGCCGATAGGGATATAAGCTCCGTTCTGGAAGTTCTTGAAGTATGACACGTCTTCTGTATTGTCGTAAACAAGCACGAACGAGTAGTCGTTTTCAATCAGCGTGCGCTCCAAGGTGCCTTTCAAGCTGTTGCCTTCGAGTTTGCCCTGAGCCTCGCAAGGAGTCATATAATATGTCATGCTTGCCTCGCCGCCGAGCACAACGCCCTCGCCGGCAGGGATGATGCCATCCTTCACTTTATCCAGAGTTACGGTGTTGTCGTTTACCGATGCTGTGTACACATTCAGATTCTCCGGAGCCTTACAACTTGTAGCTGAGCAGAATGTTCCCATTCCTCCGTCAGAGAGCTTTGCTGTGATAGCCACAGCCTCGGCAGCCTCGCCAAGTCCGCCCATCTCGTTGGCGGCGCGAACAGACCAATTAGCTGTGATGTCATCGGCGGTATATTCACAAGATGTAGTGTTGTCTACGTATTCCCCATTTTTGAATATAGCATAGCAACGGGCATCATCCATAGGCTTCCATGTCAGTTTTCCGTCAATATATTTCAGTTCCGGTTTCGTTGTTTGCTGTGTATAGCTTGGAGCATCCCATGCATCAGTGCCGCCGACAACATTATGTGCGGTAAATTCTTTTGCCTCTTCACTGGTGAGTACAGGGGAGTACTGGTTGAGTGAGGTTGGAGAGTTCTTTCGTGTAGAAAGGTCGATAGCTTTGCCGTCTTTGTCTGTGGAGTTGTACTCGTAGAAATGAGTTGTAAGTTTGCTCATGTCTGTCCATCCGGCATCAGAGCAGAGCACGTCCATTTTTGTATTAAGGAAGTATGCTCGCGGTTCGTTCTGCCAAGGTCTTCCGAGGTTCCAGTTTTTATCGGCAACATTTGTTGCTCCCTCATCAGCTTTTATCGTATTGTTTTGGAACACGTAACCCCATTTCTTTGTAGCATCAGTGCTTGGAGCTACAATAACGTTACCGCTTTTGTTTCCGAGTATTAGGTTGCAACGTTCAAAGAAAATGTCGCCACCTCCACAGATGAAGTCTGTTGTTCCGTAGATGTCGCAGTCTTCAAGATATGTTCTGTCGCCAGTAACGTAAGTGTCTTGGCTTGCCTGCATCGCCACATTTTTCAATATAGTCTTGTTTCCACCAGTTACAGCACAGCTTACGTCTTTGAGCGTTTCTGCACGGAAGTCATAGTTGTTGCGGATTGTAAGGTCTTGCAGGTAGTTGCCTGTTCCTTTACCGAGTTCAAACGTTGATGACGTTATTCCGTCGGTGGTTCCTTCTATCAATACGCCATCTTTACTTTCACCGATGAGTGATACGTTATAGATATTGTTCCAGTTGTCGATATTGAGAGAAACGTTGTGCTGATATGATCCGGTCAGCGTGCCATAGGTGTATTTGCCGTTCTTCAGGAAAATAGTCTTGCGAGTAGCATTGGCAGTATTGTTTGTTGTTTGAAGTTCCTTGATGGCGGCATCAAGTTCATTTGCATTTCCTACAACGTAGTCATACCCTTTCTTTTCCACGACAGGTTTTTCTCCAACTTTTACTGTCAGTGTGATGTCTTTGTCGTATTTGTTGCCGAAAGCATCCTTCACGCTATTTGCTGCAAAAGTGATAGTGTTGTTACTGTTGTATGGCAAATTCCAATAGTATGCAGTTATTGTAGAGCCCTTTGTCTCTGTTCTTACTTTTTCTCCGTTTACTTTTACAGCTTCTCCGTCAGTGAGTTCAATGTCATTGTCGAAAGTGAATGTAATGCTTCCGTTCTTTTCTACTGTTGCTCCGTCTTCTATGCTTTGACTCAAGAGCGAAAGCTTGCCGTTGTCAGTTATAGAGTAGTAAATGACAGCTTTAGAGAATGCAAGTTGTGAACCGCCGTCGGCATAGAATGTTATTGGAGTTCCTGCCTGATGGTTGGTGATGGTTGATGTTATTGTTTGTCCTGTTGAGAGATATTTTAGTACTTCGCCATTGGCATCTGTTGTGATTACAGTAGCTCCTTCACTTGCCACATTGAATGTAGTTGTTATGTCTTTTGTCTCGTCGCCGTTGTATTTATAGTAGTTTTCGCTACAGTTCAGAAACTCTATCTTTGAGACGATTGCGTTGCTTGGTATTGTGAATGCCCACATATTGCCAGCTCCTTCGCTTGCTTTAAAGCGATTGTCACTATATACGTTTCCGCCTTTCGATTTAATGGCAAATGCAGGATTTACAGTAGAATAGCGTATTGACTTGTAGTCTGTTCCGTCGCTGAGAGTTTCTGTTGCACCGTCACCTGTTGTCCAGGTGAAAGTTTTTCCTTCTATAATGTTCAGTTTGTTGAATGTGACGGTATATGTCTCAACGATTTCGCCTGTGTTCTTGTTTTTCAAAACAACTGTTGCCTTGTAGCCGTTGTCAGCAGACGCCTGTGTCACTTCTGCTGTACCTGCTTCATTCGCTGTGGCTGCTACTGTAGGAATATCATCGTATGATGTTATATCATATGTATAAGTGTTGTCGTCAAGCGATGGCAGGATATCTTTTCCATCAATGGAGAGAGAGGTTAGTGTGGGGGTGGTTTCTGTATATTCCAGTTTCACATTCTTATAGTTACAGATATAGCTGGTGCTATTAGATGAGAAAGTAAATGATATCGTCTTCAGACCTGTTTTCAGATTTGCAGGGATGGCAATGGTATTAGTAGTATATGAACTAGGAGCGTCAGCTGCAATGGTATAGTCGGTTTCATACTCCTTCTTGTTAGTTTCTACATCAGTGATTGTTATATTTATACTGCCCTAATTATATCTGTAGATGTCCAATAATAGGTTGAATGCACCTTCCTTATTATTAATAACGGTATATGTGGCTGTTCCTTTATTCTTTATATAACCCACATTGCCATAACCCACATTGCCTGCGTTCTCCACTTTTGGTCCGTTGTATGCTCCTTTACTCAAGGTAATTGTGCCAGGTATATGGTCGTAATCAGCTACAGAAGTGATAGACAATGCTCCCAGATTACCAGCATAGCTACCAGTAGTACTCTTCACCGATATGACCATCGTTAGACTGCCAGCCTCTAGATTACTGATCATCATGACATGATTTTCTGTAGGGGTCCAGCTGCCAGTGTTGGATACATTAAAATCTTTGTTGAATACCACAGTATTGCTGCTGTTTTTGATAGAAATGTTATAGACAGCTTCCAGATCCTTTGCCCCAGACTTCATGCTGAGGACATAGTCGCCTGTAGTGTTATTTTGGAGTTTGAATGTAATAGTGGTCTTTGCCCCCGTACTCCCTACGTTGGCTCCATCTTTTTCTGAATTACAGTTCACTAGGTCAGCATTGCTGAACAAAATACTGCTACTTGGCAGAGATACCGTATTTGCGGCTTGCATGTATATACTGCAAACTACGAATAATAACCATACGGTGATTCTTGATAATTTTTGTTTCATAAAAGTTTAATAGAAATTTGTGATACTGGGCTTAGCCCAAATATCAGGTTTTATTGTTATGTTATTGTTCCTTTGTGTAAAGCGTGATAATTACGGTGGCAAAGGTAGATTGAAAAGTAAAAATTAAGGTGGAATATTATGTGGAAAAGGTGGAAATGAATGACTATAATAGTTTTTATAGTCATTGGGTGTATACGCATAGTTTAGTTCTTAGTGGGTTTTCCCAATAAAAGTCTT
>DAIOXG010000028.1:0-15313 GCA_036758085.1 Prevotella sp.
GGCTTACTCGGGACTTCCACCCGTTAGACAATGCTCATGCCGAGCATACAAAATGGCAAGTTCTTTATTTGAGTAAGAACTTGCCATATATATTTTATCTGTCTATACTCGACAGATATGTTTCAAAGAAATAATCGCTCTCTGATTACTTGATGAACTTCTTGCCGTTCTGGATAGCGATACCCTTGAAGCTGTTGTTTACACGCTGACCTGCGAGGTTGTAGATAGGAGCGTTAACGTCAGCCTTGTTTACAGTTACATCATTAATACCTGTTGTACCAAGGTTGAACTTAACATTGTGAAGACCAAGAGCTTTGTTATTACCAATACCGTAAACGCAAATACGGAGAGTTGCACTATAAGCAGAAGCTGGGAAATCAGCAGGAGCAGGAATTGTATAAGATGTCTTACCATTAGCTGAGTTTGGCTTTGAAGCATCCTCACGTGAAGGCTGGCAACCAAGGATCTCACCTTCTGCACCTGTAGATACAACCCATGAACCTACACCGTCAGAAACTGTTGACCAGTTATCAGCATTAATCAACCAATCTGACTCATACTCAGAATCACCTTCTGCAAGAAGTTTAACATTGATACGAACAGCATCAGTTCCAAGACGAACAGCATCGAAAGAAACACTTGCAAGAGAAAGCACTTTGTTTAGATCACCTTCCTCAATCTTGAAATCTACATACTGACCTGCATCATAAGCATCATCAAGAACCTTGATAGCAGCTTCTGTAGCTACAGTAGGAGCCCACTTTACAATTGCTGGAGTTGCTTCAGCACCATAAACTGTTGATGTACCAGCAGCATCCTTCCAGCTCTTCTGGCATGTTGTTGCAGGAGAGATGATTCCAGAACCAGCAGTAACATTAGTTGCGGTAATAGTTGTACTACCCTCTACTGAACCAACGATAGCAGCATTGAACTGGTCTGCTGTAATGTTCTTGCCATCATCTGTTGCAGTTTCACATGGCCATACTACTGTCTGAGCGTTAACAGCTACTGTAGCAAACAAAGCAGCTGCAAAAAGTAAACTTTTTTTCATAATTGCTTAATTTTAAATTGTTATTGATAAATAAATATTCTGATAAAGACAGCCATACCGTAAAAGATACGGCTGTCTTTTTATTACATTTTACTCTGAGATATAACCCGGATTCTGGTCAGCCTCAGTAATAGCCTTGTTCAAGTTGATTGCATCCTGAGGTATTGGACGATACCAACGATATTTTCCATCAGGACCTTTCATGTCATCAACAGAAGTTACACCGCTGTTCCACTTAACATTATAGGTAATCAAACGCTTTGTTCTGCGCAAATCCATCCAGCGATAGTACTCTCCACAGAGTTCACGAGCACGCTCATCGAGAATAACATCAATAGGATTCAAGTTAGTCTCAAACGGTACATTTCCGATTCCATTACCATTATTATAAGAGTTAGCAGTACCATCAGAATAATGGCGCTTATAAGAAGCATAACTTGTAAGAGCACCTGCATGAGAACGCTCACGAACGACATTCAAGCGAGCCAAAGAAGTAGCCTCGTCACCTGCCATATAATAAGCCTCTGCTGCAATCAGATATGTTTCCGTCAAATGAGCCAATACTATATTATGATACGAAACAGCATTTGTCGTGTTACGTACTGCATTATAATCATCAAACTTACGAATACAAATAGATTGTGCAGTTTGAGTACGTGAAGTAGAATAACGCTGAGTATTCTTAGTATAAGTAATCTTACCAGTACGCTTGTTTACAGAAACTTTGATATATACACAAGGGTCAGAAGTAGAGTATACACTTGTTGTCTCACGACCAGGCTTACTTGCATTGTAAGTATCAAGTTTACTCAAATCTGTATACCAAGCAGGGAAATAACACTGAATTTGGGTATTGTCTGTCAAAGCTTCCTTGTAGAACTTCATGTATTCATGCCATTGCTCAACCATAAATGTTCCATCAAAGCGATCATCTCCAGGTTCGAACAAATAGATAAGTTTCTCACTTGCCGGATACTGTGAAGAGGTGTACTTAGTATAGTCATTGTCATCATTGTAGTAATTACCAAATTGTGCCATCTGCTTATTACCACTTTTTGTTTCATCCTGACCAGAAAGTCCACGAGTATAAGAAATACTAAAGATGATATCCTTGTTGTTATCATTCTTTACATTCCACATATCCTCAAACGACAAAGAGGGAGTCTGTCCCCCAATAGCCTTGTCAGCATACTGAGCAGCAAGAGCGAAATGCTCCTTATTAGTAGGCATTTGTATATTGCTGCCGTCTTCATTGGCCGTAACATCAGCATCCCATCCCCAAGCAAGGTAAACCTTAGCTAAAAGGTTGTAAACAGCCTTCATTGAAACTCGACCATTATTATCTTCAGCAGGAAGGACATTGTTTGTTTCAATCTCCTTTAGCATATTAACAATATACTCATAAGTCTTCGGCAAAGACTCACGTGGAATTGAAGTAACAATCGATGTAACATACTCGTCAAGAATTGGGACACCACCAAACTGCTGTGACAAGAGATAATAATAATATGCCTTCAAGAATTTAGCCTCGTCAGCACGTTTTGCCACATTCTTTCCAGATGCAGTCTTTGCATACGAAATAACAGTGTTTGCCTGCTGAATGCCATCGTAACAAGCTTTATAAAAGCTCTTTACATTACTATTCTCTGCGTTGAGTGTCTTGTATGTAGACAAGGCATTGTCTGCATAGTTCGAACGTCCCTTCTCATAGAGATCAGTTCCGCTACAGAACAAAGCAGGATCATCTCCATAAATTTCACGTAATTTATAATATGGCGTTGCAGCAAGGTTCTCGAAACCTTCTTCTGTATTGAAGTATGAATCTGATGGGATATTTGATTTATCCTTTGCATCCAGGAAATCACTACAACTCGTAAGAGCAATACCCCCCGAAAGAATCATAGCCGACAAAAATATTTTGCTATTCATTTTCATTTCGTTTTAACAATTAGAATTTAATGCTACCACCGAACTGATAAGTAACAGTGCTTGGTCCACCATCAGAAAGACTTGAGCCGCACCATTCTGGATCGAATCCCTTATAGCTCTTAGAGAACACAAATGGATTTGTAATGTTTACATAAAGACGTAAAGACTTGATGAAAGTCTTAGAAAGCAAAGACTTAGGGAATGTATAGCCCAAAGAAATGTTCTTCACCTTCCAATATGAGCCGTCAACAATCTGGTAAGGCAGACCCTTGGAGTTTGCTGTTGCCATTGAACTCATGTTATCAGCACCGTCCTTAGCACTGTTACCAGCATAATAAACGCCTGCACCAGTATTAGTCTCACTCTGGTTAGTTGGGAACGGATAAGATCCGTAATGAGTATTCTCCTGATATACTTCATTAATACGGTTACCATTCTCATCGAAGTCGCAGCTCAACAAAGTTCCTGCCGGAATGTAGAAGTCCATCTTCATGTGAGACATACCACGGTCGCCATAGTTAGCATACTGTTTGTAGAACGGAGCGTAGACCTTATAATCCTGTTTTGTATAGATTGAGAACGAGAAGTCCCAATTCTTGTAAGAAAGCGTAGAGCTTATGCTACCTGTCCATGTAGGATTACTCTTGCCAACAATAGTCTTGTCTTTTGCGTCAATGACACCATTTCCGTCAAGATCCTCAATGATAGGCATACCTTCACCCCATCCGTAGCACTTGTAGTAATAGTCACGGCTAACTACAGACTGACCAGGTTCGAAGCCCTTATCTACAGCCACCTTAGTATTAGGAACAGTCATCATCTTGTCGCTAACGATACCACCGAGCTTATAGTTGTAGAGAGCATTGATAGACTCGCCTACGAACCAGCTGTTAGAAATATCATCATTCTTACCGTCGTTAGACTGTATGATTTCATTTTTGTTGTGTGAGAATGTGAATGAAGTTGTCCAGTTCCAATCCTTGGTCTGAACGTTCACTGTATTCAATGCAATTTCAACACCGGTATTGCGAACCTTACCCATGTTATCGATTACAGTAGCACCACCTCCTACTTCAAACGGAAGCTGCCTTGCCATAATCAAGTCCTTACTGTTTCTCAGATACCAGTCAATGCTACCGTTGATGCGGTTGTTCAAGAAACCGAAGTCCAAACCAACGTTAAACTCATTTGTCTTCTCCCAAGTCAAGTTCTTGTTAACAATAGCACTTGGCCAATAAGGATTTTTACCAGTTCCATCAGCGAAGCCATAATAATAAGAACCTCCTGTGGCAACAACTGAAGTGGCATAATTGGATCCCTGTGTATAGTTGTTACCAGTTACACCATAACTAACACGGAATTTCAAGTTAGACAACCAGTTTCTTGTTTTCTCCATGAAAGGCTCTTCTGTAATACGCCATGCCAAAGCAGCAGAAGGGAAAGCACCCCAACGGTTACCATCTGCAAAACGAGAAGAACCATCCCAACGTACGGTACCAGTGAAGAGATAGCGGTCTTTCCAAGAATAGTTGGCACGCAAAGCATAAGAAAGCATGCTCCATTCTGTATATGAAGAAGCATTTGTATATGTTGAGCTACCAGCCTGTGCAAGGTTAAACCAGCGAGCCTGATCTACAATAGCATACGCCTCCTGTTCATAACCTTCCTGTTTGAATGTACTTGCAGAGAACAGTCCCATCACACCAAAGGTATGATCGTTTAATGTCATGTTATAATTTATCTGGTTATCCCAAGTCCATGACAATTTATCAAGATTCTTCGCATAAGCCCTATTATCTTGATTATTACGTGCAGCAGTTGCACTTGCTTCGAACTCACCGGCTCTGCTATGTGTATAAGAAGGAGAGAATGTACTCTTGATTGATAGGTTCTTTATTGGCTTGAGTTCTACGTACACATTTGCAAGGAACTGATAAGTCTTTGTGTTATAATATGACCCTGCATAATCCAGCAACGGGTTAGCAGTACCAGTAAACTGGTCATTCTGTGTACCAAGGGCGTCAGCCTTACCTGGATACTGTATAATATTACCCTCATCATCGTATGCACGACAGAATGGATTCAAGCGGAAAGCCTGCTGAACAGCTTGGTCATCAACAGTTGTATGATTTGTATAAGCACCATTGAAACTGATACCTGCATTAATCCATTTATTAATCTTTGAGTCGACAGTTCCCTTCAAATTGATACGCTCCATACCATCCTGCTTATAGATACCCTCTTCTTTCTGGTATCCAACACCGAAATGATAATTTGAGTTTGAACTGTTACCGCTTACACTCATATAGTGGTTCTGCTGAGAAGCAGTACGCAAAACAAGATCTTTCCAGTTTGTAGCCGTTCCATTAGCTATAACTTCTTTCATATACGAATCCTGCTGATTTGTACCACGAGTCAACCAAGCTGTATTATAGTTACCGTCTGTCATTCCCCAGAAGTTCTGCGCTCCATAAGTTCCGAGTGTAGTTCCGCCCTGTTCTGTCATGGCATTCAGATAACGGAAATGACGATACTGAGCGAACTCGCTTGCGTCCATAAAGTCTGGCATACGGACTGCCTTCGTTATACCATAGTAACCATCATAACTGATAGTAGGCTTAGATGCCTTACCGCCTTGTTCTTTAGCACTCTTTGTAGAAACGATAACGACACCGTTTGTTGCACGAGAACCATAGATAGCAGTAGAAGAAGCATCTTTCAGAATGTCGATACGTTCAATATCCTGTGGATTCAAGAAGTCTATATTGTCACAGATAATGCCATCGACTACATACAATGGAGTCTTGTTTGAACCCAATGTAGACTTACCACGTATTTCAATATCGAAGCCTCCACCGGCACGGCTTGAAGACTGAGTAATGTTTACACCAGGAGTTGAACCCTGCAAGTTTTCCATTACCGTCGTGGCACCTTTTGCATTAAGCTTTTCTGTATCAACAGAAGAAATAGCACCTGTTAAGTCTTTCTTTTTCATTGATCCATAACCGACAACGACAACCTCATCGAGTTGTGCGTTATCTTCCTGCAGAACAATGCTAACTGTTGAAGAGTTTCCAAGAGTTACAGTCTGATCTTTATAACCGATATAGGAAACCTTTACCTTAGAAGAAGGAGAAGCATTTGGGATAGAAAACTTACCGTCGATATCGGTGATGGAACCCGGTTTGCCATCGACAAACACTGTTACACCGATCAGCGGTTCTCCCTTTGCATCCTTCACTGTACCTGTGACTGTCTTCTGGGCGAATGCCGTAAGACAAACCATAGGCAAAACGGAAGCCGTCAAGGCTCTTCTGATTTGTAAATGCATAAATGTTTTGTTTTGATTATTAGTTAGTAGCATCTCACTCAAGGTGCGCTTGTTCAGCAACTTTTGGCTGCCTATAATATATAATATGTATATACTCAGCGAACCTTATTTTAGTAGTCCGAATTCTTTTTGAAAACGGTTTATAGTTTGATTACGGTGCAAATATATATAGAATTCTGCAATGTGCAAAACATTCTAAAAAGTTTTTTAAATTTAGAACAAAGATTTAACGTTTACGCTGGCTGCTTAAACCATTGTGCATCTATTTTACATGCAAAATTGATGTTTATCCGGAAAATCAGGATGAACATCAATTATATTACTGATAAAATAAAAAAATGTTTTTGGGTGATTTTACCCTCACACCCTCACACATAGCCTCTGAGTCCCCTGTTTATCGGCATTTCAGGTGTGAGGGATAGTGTGAGGGGTGGTGAGGGGTGAGAGAATTAGGAATTAGGAATGCTATTTATACCATTTACCGATAGCATTTATACCATTTACCGATAGCGTTACTATGCAATAGCAGGAGTATCTGGGCCTTGCACCAAAGGTGCAGGTATGCTGCACCAAAAGTGCCTCTACTATTTACTCCATCAATTTCTTGTCCTCATCACCTCCATTCCTAATTCCTAATTCTCTCACCCCTCACCACCCCTCACACTTACCCTCACCCTCAGAACCCAGATAAACAGGGGCTTCCGGGGCTATGTGTGAGGGTGTGAGGGTAAAATCACCAAAAAACTTTTTCGAATATTATTATAGGGTTTTCAAATCATTCCGGCATCCACCCGTCGTTCTGCTTGAACACGTTTTCGAGTGTTACCTGTGCTGCTTCTTTCTTCGAGAGCTGACGGCTCCATGCTACTCGGGTTTTGGGTGATGCTCCGGCACCACGGTTGTTGTACTCCTCGTAGCGTGCGGTTTTCTCGTTCTGCGGATTGCTCCAGTTGAACCATCCCTCGGGACGTATCTGACTGTCCATCTCACAGTTCATGAACAGGGTGTGGGCATACGGACGCCACGGTCTACCGAGATATACCTTCTTCACTCCGTCGGCAGCCAGAAGGCGACAACGGTTGAAGACATATCCGTATTTGATGTTCTGCGGAGTGGAAGCTGCGGTGATATACGAGTCGATGCGACTCAGAATGGTGCAGTTCTCGAACCATGCCGTGGAAGGACCGAAGATGAAATCTGTGGTACCCTCGATATGGCAGTCTTTGAAATACAGACGGGTGTTGATGCCGCCAGTATAGATAGTGTCCTGGTTGCCGAGGATACGGCAGTTTACGAATACGAGTCGGTCGCCCTGAGTATGTAGGGCAACAGCCTGTCCGAGTCGTGCGGCATTATTCTCAATTGTGATGTTCTTGAATGTAATGTCGTTGCCGTCTACACGCACGGTGTAGGTGCGGAAAGTTCCCATTTTGCGGTCGGTGCCGGGGATGAAGACATTGGCGTGGTCATCGTATGTAATAATGGTTTTCTCCGGATTCTCACCGCATATTTCGATATTTGTGAGCCACGACGGGATGATTAGTTTCTCCTTGTATGTGCCGTTTTTCACGAAAATCACCTTATGGTATTCCATGAAGGCGCGACAAACTTCAAGTGCATCGTCGATGTTGCGGAACTCCGCCGTACCGTCGCGTGCCACAAAGAGCGTGTCGGGGTTATCATATTTGTTGGCTGCCTGAGCAGCAATGACGCCCGAAAGGGCGAGCAAAATGGAAAGGAAAAGATTTTTCATAAGATTGTTGTTGTTTTATTGTCAAACTGTCTGGTTGACCTCCTGTACTCCCTTGATTGTCTTTAGATTCTTGATAATCGTCTCTACATCGGTGCGGTCGTGGATAAGGAGCTCGAAGACTCCTGAGAATATTCCGTCGTCGCTCGAGATGGTGAGCTTATGGATATTCAGGTCAAACTGTCCGGAGATGACATTAGTAACTTCGTTGAGCATACCGATGCGGTCGATGCCCTTTATAGAAATGGTTGCATCGAAGAAGAGCTTGCGGTGCATGTCCCACTTGGCGTCGAGGATACGGTTGCCGTAGCTCGACTTCAGTTTCGACGCTACCGGACAGGAGCGCTTGTGAATCTCGATATGGTTCTTACCGTCGATATATCCCAATACGTCATCGCCTGGGATAGGATGACAACACGACTTGAAGATATACTGATGTATATTGTCATCATTGATATAGATAGGTTTCTTGCGGTTGAAGTCTGTCGGCAAGACGATATATTCGTCGGTTCTTTCCACTTTCTCCGCTTTCTTCTGCTTACCGAAGAACGGTACATAGCGGCGCCATCCCTTTACGGTTTCTTCAGTCTTTTTCTTTCCCTTGCCCTGCAGCTCCTTCAAGTCCTGCTCGCCAAGGATTATAGTTTTCTCGCCAAGAGCCTGCAATAGCTGCTCGTGTTTCTCAACGCCATGCAATGCACAAAGTTTATTCAAGACAGAGAACGTAACCTCAAGGGAGTTGCGCTTCAGGAAGTCATCAAGAATTTCCTCGCCACGCTTCTGTACTTCCCTTCCCTCACGGCGCAGTATGGCCTGAATTTTGGTCTTGGCCTTAGCCGTTGAAACGAAATTAATCCACGACGGCTGCACGTGCTGTGAGTTAGAGGTAAGGATTTCCACCTGGTCGCCGCTGCTCAGCTTATGGCTCAACGGAACGAGCTTATGGTTCACTTTGGCTCCGATACAATGGCTGCCGAGGAAGGTATGAATCTGGAAAGCGAAATCGAGAGCCGTACATCCAGCCGGCATCGTCTTAATCTCTCCTTTCGGTGTGAAGACAAAAATCTCCGATGCGAAGAGGTTCAGCTTTATGGTGTCGAGGAAATCCATGGCATCCGGCTGCGGATCGTCGAGAATTTCCTTTATCGTGCGAAGCCAGTTGTTCAGTTCGCCCTCGTCTTCAGAAAATTCGCCGTTGGCAGCAACACCATCCTTGTATTTCCAGTGGGCAGCAAAGCCCTGCTCTGCTATTTCGTCCATCCGCTCAGAACGAATCTGCACTTCTATCCATTTGCCCTGCTTACTCATCAGCGTAACATGAAGTGCCTGATAGCCGTTAGCCTTAGGGTGGTTAACCCAGTCGCGCAGACGGTCGGGGTGCGACTTGTATATCTGACTGATTGCTACATAAATATTGAAGCATTCGTTGACTTCTTCGTCTTTCTTTTTGGGCTTGAAAATGATGCGCACGGCAAGGATATCATAAATCTGGTCGAACGATACCTGCTTCTGCTGCATCTTGTTCCATATAGAATACGGGCTCTTCACTCTCGCCTTGATGGTATACTCAAAACCCATTTTGTCGAGAGCCTCGCGGATTGGTGCGGTAAAGCTGTCGAAGAGAGAATCTCTTGATTCCTGAGTGCTGGCAAGTTTCTGCTCGATAATCTGATACTGCTCCGGATGCTCAAACTTAAAGCTGAGGTTTTCCAGTTCCGTCTTAATATTGTTCAGTCCGAGACGGTTGGCAAGCGGAGCATATATATACAGCGTTTCTCCGGCAATCTTATACCGCTTGTTAGGCGGTTGCCCGTCGAGGGTACGCATATTGTGAAGGCGGTCGCAAATCTTGATAAGGATTACACGAATGTCATCACTCATCATAAGCAGCAGCTTCTTGAAGTTCTCAGCCTGCGCCGATGCCTGCTCACCAAAGATGCCACCGGAAATCTTCGTCAGTCCGTCGACAATCTGTGCAATCTTCGGTCCGAACATATTCTGTATGTCCTCCACGGTATAATCCGTATCCTCCACAACATCATGGAGCAATGCGGCACTGATACTCGTAGACCCGAGTCCCATCTCCGAGCAAGCAATCTGAGCCACGGCGATAGGGTGCATGATATACGGTTCGCCCGACAGGCGTCGCACTCCTTTATGCGCCTGTCGTGCAAAGTTGAAGGCTTTCGTTATAATGTCGACCTTCTTTCTATGGCGCGACGCCAAATAGCTGTCGAGAAGATGACGGAAGGCGTCGTCTACCATTTTAGCATCGGCAGCCTCCCTCTCCTTGTCTGGATTCAATTGTTCACCCATAATATTCAGACATTTAATTGTTAATGGATGCGGCGAATTGTTACTTCACCTTTATCTTCTTTCCGGCACGGATATTATTACCCTTAATGCCATTGAGTTTACGAAGTTTCTTGACGGTAGTATGGTTTCTCTCGGCTATCTCCGAAAGAGTGTCTCCACTTCTTACCTTCACGCTCTTCGTTCTTTCCTTGTTCTTGCGTCCTTTCTTTCCGCGCTTGTCTCGCTTCGAACTGCGTGTGCTCTTAGAACTGTGTGAAGAGGTCTTCTTTGAAGACGAATACCTCGGCTGACTGTCATCTGCCACTTCCACGAGCGAGCGACGGGTAAAGAGTTGGTCTGCCTGATAATTGCATATAGAGTCCTCGTTAGAAATAAATGAGTTTACCACGGCGATAGGCAGACGAATCGACGACAGTTTTGAGCTGCCGTTTACTATATCACGACGATACTGCGGATTAAGAGCCCTCAGCTCCTCGATATCAACTCCACAGACATCGGCGATCTGTTTGAAATGTACATCCCGGCTAACCTGCACGGTGTCGGTTTTTGCCGGCAATGTGGTACGCATCGGACAGATGTTGTGCTCGCAATAGTATGTCATGACATAGTTTGCGGCGATAAATGCCGGTACGTATCCCTTTGTCTCTCGCGGCAGATACGGATATATAGACCAATAGTCAGTTTCTCCATTTGAGCGCTGTATTGCCTTGCGCACATTCTCCGGACCGCAGTTGTAGGCTGCAATAACGAGACTCCAGTCGCCATAGATTTTGTATAGGTCGCGCAAATACCTTGCTGCGGCATACGAAGACTTCACAGGGTCGCGTCGCTCATCGACGAGCGAGTTGATTTCCAAGCCATACTGCTTTCCCGTTGACGGCATAAACTGCCACAGTCCGGCAGCGCCGACTCTCGACACAGCCTTTGGATTAAGAGCCGACTCGATAACCGGCAGATATTTCAGTTCGAGCGGCACTCCATAAGCCTCGAGTGCATCCTCAAAGATTGGCATATAGAAATTTGAAGCTCCGAGCATGTATCCAACAGAACGGCGCAGACGTCCCGTATATCTGTCGATAAATTTCTGCACGATGTCATTGTAAGGCATCTCCATGATATTCGGAAGCCTTTTCAACCTATCTATATATACCTCTTTATCGTAAGTTCTGTTTTCGTCGCGGTAATTGCAGTCGCCATCAACTTTCAGATATTTCTTGGCGTAATACTCCTGCAACAGGTTATCGAACTCGGTATCCATAGACTCCGGCACATCGATAATTTCCTCGTTGCCATCCTTGTCTTTTACTTTAATTTCCTTTTCGTCATCGGTCTGGGCATACAGCACGCTGTTGCCTCCTAAGAGGAGGGCGGCTGCGAGAGCCAGACTCTTTATGTTTATTTTTATCATTTTCTTGTTTTTATTTTCTGGGAGAGATTTTTTTGAGGGTTCGGAGAGCTCGGAGAGCTCGGAGAACTCTGATTGCTCAGAAATTGAGCGAGCATTGCAGTCCGAGAGACGAGCTCTTCACTGGATTAGCCGACGAGCGGTTATTGATGACCGACGGCTCGATTCTAAGACTCAAATCTTTAGATATATCAAACTGCGACAGCGAAGCATCAACATAAGCATCTATTACCGACAGAGCATAAACGCCTATCAGACAGAAGATACTCAAGTCGCGATACTTGCGATAATAATCCTTGCGACGCTTAAACAAGTTTTGGTATCTCTCCTTGTTTTCATCCGTTATCTGCATTCCGAGATGCAGAAATTGATTATAGCTCTGCGTATTAGGATCGTCGTCCATAATATCCATATAAGCCTGAGAATAGTCTCTGAACATTTGATTGTTCCATCTCCAGGCATACGCACAACCAAGGATTCCGCCATACACGATAGGCAGTTTCCAGTATTTTCTATTATAGATCTGTCCGGCACCCGGCAGAACTATCGCAAGCCACATGGCACGCTTAGGATCCGGAGCCCATGTTGCCCAATCACGCTTTACTTTCTTCTTGGACAAAGAAGAAAGGGTGTCTACCTTATTATATATAAGGGTATCGGAGGGCTCGGAGAGCTCGGATTCCTCTGAGTTCTCGGAGAACTCAGAGTTCTCGGAAAACTCGGATGGTTCGGAAAAGCCTTCCGACTGTCGTATTATCGGTTCATCAGCCCATACAGCCGCTGAAGCGACAACTGCCACGAGACAAGAGAGTATTCTTCGAATGTTGTTATACACGATGTGCCGGATTAAATTTTCATTCATGCGCTTTATCAAGAACAGACAAGATATGTTCCAGTTCCTCAGCATTGGCAAACGGGATACTTATTTTTCCCTTTCCCTTTGCCGAACAGGTCATCTGAACCTTTGTAGAGAAGAACGACGAGAGTTTCTCCTTCAAGGCATTAAACTCCTCCGGCAGCGGATTGTTGGATGCTATCACCTTCTTTCCGCTGACCACATTCTCGCCGCTGTTCAGCTGTTTGGCAATCTCCTCGACCTTACGAACGGAATATCCATTCTTCTGTATCTCCTTAAAAACCTTAATCTGCAACGACGGCGAGTCGATAGAGAGCAACGCACGGGCATGTCCCATATCAATCTCCTTCTTCTGCAAAGCCATCTGCACTTGAGCCGGAAGCTTCAGCAAGCGCAGGTAATTGGTAATTGCCGTGCGGCTCTTTCCTACACGCTCCGAAACCTTCTCCTGAGTCATGCCGGTATTCGACAGGAGATGTTCGTATGCCAAAGCAATTTCAATAGCGTTAAGATCCTCTCGCTGTATATTTTCCACGAGAGCCATCTCCATTACATTCTCGTCTTTTATAGTACGGATATAAGCCGGAATAGCCGTCAGACCGGCTATCTGCGATGCACGCCAACGGCGTTCGCCGGCAATAATCTGGTATTTGTCGTCATCAACCTGCCTTAACGTAATCGGCTGTATTATTCCTATTTCCCGAATACTGTTGGCAAGTTCCTGCAAAGCCTCCTGGTCAAACTCCCTTCGGGGCTGGTTAGGATTGGCCTCAATCTTGTCGATGTCAATTTCATTAATCGTTGAGCTTCCCTGAGGACGCACGTCATCAGTTGATATAAGGGCGTCGAGTCCACGTCCCAAAGCGCTATATCTCTTATGTACTCCCATTTATATATATTTCGTTTACTTACTTTGTTCGTTTTTGTTTATAATTTCCTTAGCCAGAGCGAGATGGTTCTTACTTCCTGTCGAATCTGCATCATAGAGGATAACCGGCAGTCCGTGGCTTGGCGACTCGCTGAGCTTTACGTTTCGCTGTATCACCGTCTTGAACACCAGTTCCTGGAAATGGCGTTTCACCTCATAATAAATTTGATTGGCAAGACGCAGACGACTGTCATACATAGTAAGAAGGAACCCCTCTATTTCAAGCTTCGGATTCAGCTTGCTTTTTATAATCTTTATAGTATTCAGCAGTTTGCTGATTCCCTCGAGGGCAAAATACTCACACTGCACGGGGATAATAACTGAGTCGGCAGCTGTTAGGGCATTCACGGTGATGAGTCCGAGCGACGGCGAGCAATCTATCAGGATATAATCGTAATCATCCCTAATAGGCTGTAGAAGACGCTTTATCACCTGTTCGCGGTGGTCAAGATTGAGCATCTCTATCTCTGCCCCGACAAGATCAATATGACTCGGTATGATGTCCAGCCCGTCGATATCGGTTGTATACACGGCATCCCTAACGTCGGCATGATCGATGATACACTCGTATAGAGAACAATCTATATCCTTGGAATTCACACCGAGACCGCTCGAAGCGTTAGCCTGCGGGTCGGCATCGATTACGAGTACTTTTTTCTCGAGCGTTGCCAGCGAAGCAGCGAGGTTTATCGTGGTAGTAGTCTTTCCCACTCCACCCTTTTGGTTTGCCAATGCTATTATTTTTCCCATTTTCTTCTTTCTATTATTGCAATCATAAGGTAATGCAGCCTAAGGAAACTGTCATTTCATGCTATTTATGACTGCAAAGATACATATTATTATGTGATAATCGGAGGATTTAAAGCTTTTTTCGTACTTTTGCAAGCAAAAGAATTTTAATTTATGAAAAATAAAAGACCTTTAATACTGATTTCCAACGATGACGGGTATGAAGCCAAAGGCATAAAAAGCCTGATTGAATACGTGCGCGGATTCGGCGACATTATAGTCTGCGCCCCGGAATCGGCACGTTCGGGTTTCTCCTGCGCATTCTCGTCGGAAATGCCTTTACGGCTATCTCTAAAGCGTGAGGAAGAGCATCTTCAGGTTTGGGCATGCAACGGCACTCCTGTAGACTGTACGAAAATGGCTTTCAGTCAGATATGCGACAGGCGCCCCGACTTGGTGCTCAGCGGTATAAACCACGGCGACAATGCTTCGGTGAATACCCATTACAGCGGCACTATGGGAGTAGCTCGGGAAGGATGCATGAAAGGTGTCCCGTCGATTGCATTCTCCCTATGCAACTATGATGCCGATGCAGACTTCAGCAGCACGTCGAGGATTATAAAGATTATCACCGGAAGAGTTCTTGAAGAGGGATTGCCCAAGAATGTTTGTCTGAACGTCAACTTCCCTGATATCAAGGAGTTCAGGGGTGTAAAAGTTTGCAGAATGTGTAATGGCATTTGGGAAAAAGAGGTCGTAAAGCAGCGCCATCCGAGAGGATACGACAACTATTGGATGGTTGGCGAATTCCGCGATACGGAACCTGAGGCTGAGGATACCGACGAATGGGCTCTTGCCAATGGATATGTGGCTATTACTCCTACTACTATAGACGTTACAGCCTATCAGGCTATGGACAAAATTAGGGAATGGGGGATTTGAAAAATTGAAAGATTGAAAAATTGAAAAACAAGAAGATTGAAAGATTGAGAAACTAAAATGATAGAAGAGTAATATG
>DAIOXG010000029.1:0-15241 GCA_036758085.1 Prevotella sp.
GGGCTAAACGCCGGAAGCGTTTGGGCTAAACACTCGGGGCGTTTGGGCTAAACACTCGGGGCGTTTGGGCTAAACACTCGGGAGGGTTTGATTGGAAAGAAGAAAGCCTTGAAGTGAAAAGAATCTGTGTCCTGTTTTTTTCCACTTCAAGGCTGCCTATAAAAAAGGGGAAAGAACGTGTATGAAGACTTGTTCAATCCTGATGATTTTATAACAATTCGGGGAGTTGGAACAGTTTTATACCATTGCTTCCTTTGATGAGGATATAATATCCTTCAGGCTTGTGGGCAGCAATTTCAGCTTTCACAGCATCGACATCAGAAAATTTTCTGAAGTTACAATCAGTCTTTCCGAATTCTTCGCCAACGAGCCATACATTATTGATATTGTTGTCTTTCAAGAAATCAACGACTTTCTGATGTTCTTCTTGACTAACACTTCCCAGCTCTCGCATATCTCCAAGGATAGCCATCTTTGGAGAAACTGCCATGTCACGGAAGTTCTCCAGGGCAGCTCTCATACTTGTAGGGTTTGCATTGTATGTATCGACGATAAGTTTGTTTGAGGCAGTTGTCTCAAGCTGCGAGCGGTTATTAGTCGGAACATAATTGCGCAAAGCATCACTTACGTCCTCTTCGCTTACTCCGAAATACGTGCCGATACATGCAGCCGCGAGCATGTTGTAAACATTATAGCTACCAATAAGATGAGTCTGTACTTCATGCCAATCTCCGTCTTTTACGCTCCAGCGGAACTTGAGGAACGGTGCGCACTCTATAACATCCCCATTCACGAGAAGCGACGCGTCATCATGTTCAGAGCCGTATTTAACGAGCTTAAGTCCACCGGCAATATTTTTCAGATATTTGTTGTCGTTATGTATAAACACGAAGCCTCCGTTTTCTCTCAGGAAATCATAAAGTTCGCCTTTAGTCTTTATAACGCCCTCGAAAGATCCAAATCCCTGAAGATGAGCCTTTCCCACATTAGTAATAATGCCGCAATCCGGCTCCACGATGTCAACCAGCGTCTTTATGTCGCCCGGATGGCTTGCTCCCATCTCAACGACGGCAATCTGATGTTCAGGTTTCAAGCGGAGCAAGGTTTTCGGAACTCCGATGTCGTTATTAAAATTGCCCTGCGTATAAAGCACGTTGTATTTTTTCTCCAACACGGTAGCCACCAGTTCCTTAGTGGTGGTTTTTCCGTTTGTTCCGGTAATGCCGATAATCTTGGTTCCCAGTTGTTTACGATGATAATTTGCAAGCATCTGCAGGGTATGCAGACAGTTGTCGGTAAGGATAAATCGCGAGTCGCCATCAGGGGCATACTCCTTCTCGTCGACCACGGCGAAGGCACAGCCTTGCTCCAGAGCTTTCGCAGCAAAAGCGTTGCCATTAAACGATGCTCCTTTGAGGGCAAAGAATATCGAGTTTTCCGGACAGTCGCGGCTATCGGTAGTCACGACGGGGTGTTGACGGAAGATCTTGTAAAGTTCAGAAATTTCCATTTTCCAATATTTATTTGTTAGTGCAAAAGTATGAAAAATAACGATACGACAAAGTCAAATTGCGAATAAAAATAGCAACAGGAATAACAGGAAACAGAGGAAGCGTGATTTTTTAATACATTTTAAAACACGTGCATGCAAGAAGCCGCAATTATGATAGTTATATCAGTAGAAAAGGTAACAGACGGAATATAAAGAAAGTGTATCTTTGCAGCGAAAGATTGCATAAGGATTTCTTTATAAGCAAAGAGACTTTATGATTATACGTTCCTTTTATAAATATGTCTATTAATTTTAAAAGTTCGGCACCGTTGTGAAACGATGCCGAACTCTGTTTTTTTATTCCCTAACCTGTCCGTTACCCTCAATAATCCACTTATAAGTAGTAATTTCCTCAAGCGCCATCGGTCCGCGTGGTCCGAGTTTCTGTGTGCTGATTCCGATTTCAGCCCCGAGTCCGAACTGGGCACCATCCGTAAAACTTGTAGGTGCGTTCCAATACACGCAGGCAGCATCAACTTGCATCTGGAAGCGACGGGCGGCAGCAGCATTGTCGGTAATGATACACTCGCTGTGTCCGGATCCGAACTCGTCGATATGCCGTATAGCCTCATCGATGCTGCCAACCGTATGGACGGCAAGCTTGTAATCCATAAACTCCGTGCCGTAATCTTCTGGCACAGAATGACAAAGGAGCTTTTCTGGGTAATAGCCTTTCAGAGCTTCAAAAGCATCACTGTCGGCATACAGCACTACATTTTTATCCTGGAGCTGACGGCATATAAGATGCAAGTCGGAAAGCCGGTCGCGATGCACGAGCAAGCAATCGAGGGCATTGCATACGCTGACGCGACGTGTTTTGGCATTATTCACGATTCTCGCCCCCATAACAGCATCGCCATCCTTGTCGAAATAGGCATTCACCACTCCGGCACCAGTCTCGATAACCGGTACGCGAGCCGTGTCGCGCACAAAATCAATAAGCCGTCTGCCACCCCTCGGGATACACAAATCGACATATCCGACGGCATTGAGCAATTGGGCTGCAGCCTCATGAGTAGAGGGGAGCAACGAAACGACATCCGCAGACAGGCCTTCGCTCTTCAGCACCTCGTGGATGACGGCAATAGCCTCGCGGTTAGAAGCGTCGGCATCCTTACCACCCTTAAGAATACAAACATTGCCGCTTTTCATACATAGCGAGAAGACGTCAAAGGCAACATTCGGCCGGGCTTCGAAAATCATTCCGATAACACCAAACGGCACGCTCACCCGATGAAGCTTCAGTCCATTCGGCAAGGTCTTTGCCTTGGTGACGATGCCGAGCGGTGATGGCAAGGCTGCCACATTGCGCATATCCGAGGCAATGCCAGAAAGGCGGTCGTCGGTGAGCAACAGTCTGTCGTAGAGAGGGTTACTTCTGTCCATCCGTTCTAAATCGAGTTTGTTAGCACGAAGGATTCTCTCCTTCTGAGAGTCGACAGCATCGGCAACCTTATATAATATACGGCTACGCACCTCGTCGGAAACAAGAGCCAGCGATTTGCTTGCAATCTTTGCTTTATAGAAAATCTCATCCATATCCAGTCAGAAAAAAAATTAAAGAACCACCATATAGTCATAATGAACAATCGGTTTGACGCCATGACATCCGATAGCCTTACGGGCAGCCTCGGCATCATACGCCGATCTACCGATGGCAATCTCCCTGCCCGTGGCATCAACGACCGACACGAGGTCGCCCTCCTCGAAATCGCCCGTAACAGCCGTAACCCCAACCATAAGCAAGCTCACGGCATGTGCGCCTTGAAGAGCTTTGGCAGCATCCGCATTTACGGAGACAGTTCCCTTGGCAAAACTCTGGCTATGTGCAATCCATTTCTTTATAGCCCCGGCAGGCTGAGCCTCGGGCAGGAACTCGGTATGCACTACAGCATCCGGATTTTCGTCAAGCAAAGAGAGAATATTCTCCCTCTTTCCGTTGGCAATGACAACTTTAATGCCCTCATCGGCAACACGTCGGGCGATGTTGCACTTGCTCGTCATACCTCCGCGCCCCATGGAGCTTTTCTCCTGTGAGATATACTCGTCGAGAGATTTTCCGGGCAGAACAGTCCTGATAACCTCCGTCGACTTATCCTCCGGATTACCATTAAAGATGCCATCGACATTAGAGAGAATAATCAGTTCATCGGCATCCATCATCGAGGCGATAAGTCCAGAAAGCTCATCATTATCCGTAAACATCAGTTCGGTAACGCTCACAGTGTCATTCTCATTAACCACAGGCAGCACCCCATTTTCGAGCATCACCTCCATGCACGACCTTTGGTTAAGGTATTCGCGCCTTGTGGCAAAACTCTCCTTCATAGTGAGAATCTGTCCGATATGAATGTCATACTCCCGGAAGAGGTCATAATATAGGTTTATCAGTTTCACCTGTCCCACAGCCGAGAAGAGCTGCCGCTGTTCCACGCTGTCGAGCTTTTTCGACACCTTAAGTTCTCCGCGTCCTCCGGCAACAGAACCGCTCGACACGAGAATCACCTCATGGCCCTTCCGGCGCAACCCGGCAACCTGGTCAACGAGCGACGACATGCGCGTTACATTCAGTTTACCGTCACTCCTTGTGAGCACATTACTTCCTATTTTTATTACTATACGCATCTATTTTCTTGTTTCTGCTTACTATATAGATGCAAAGGTATAAAAATGCTTTCAATTTAAAAACAAAACAGGCAAATAATAATCAGATTAAAAATTTACGTTGTTATGAGCACACGGGATAGGAAAGAATCTACCCTCACCATCCCTCACCCCACCCCTCACCATCTGCCCCCCCGATAAACAGAGGGTTTTGAGCGTTTGGTGAGGGTGTGAGGGTAAAATCAAGAAAAAACTTTTTCTTTTTTTATTCAATCAATTCCTTGGTAAGGATACTCTCCAGCAACTCACCGGAGACACGCAGACGGAACTCACCTTTAATTGCCACCGAGATACCTCCCGTCTCTTCCGACACAACGATGGCAATGGCATCGCTGTCTTGCGAAATGCCGAGGGCGGCACGGTGGCGCAAGCCAAGCTCCTTGGGGATGTCAGTGTTATGACTGACCGGCAAGATACATCCGGCAGCCACGATGCGGCGCTTCGAAACGACCATGGCACCATCGTGTAGCGGAGAATTCTTGAAGAAGATATTCTCGATAAGACGCTGGTTGATATTGGCATCGATAAGATCGCCGGTATCAATGATATCCTCGAGCGACACGGTGCGCTCGATAACGATAAGAGCCCCAACCTTGCCACGGCTCATGTTGATACAAGCCATCACGATTGGCATGATTGCCTTCTTGTCCATAATCTTACGGTTTTTGCTGCCCGAGGAGAAAAGCCGCATGATACCCCTCATGCGCTGATGGGCACCGAGGGAATAGAGGAATTTCCTTATCTCTTCCTGGAAAATGATGATAAGGGCGATGACTCCCACACTTACCAACTTGTCCATGATACTGCCCAGAAGACGCATCTCGAGCACCTGACTGACGAAGAGCCAGATGATGACAAAAACGATTATGCCGATAAAGACATTGAGCGAGCGCGACTCCTTCATCAGACGATAGAGATAATAGAGCATCAAGGCGACGCAGAATATATCTATAATATCTTTAATACCAAATTCAAACATCTTAAAAAAACTGCCTATTGTTATATAAAAAATTGCATGCGCATCAGGAAGGAACAGGAAGTCAATCTATTCAAAGTCCCTTCATGGCTCTGACAATGGCAACAGCCTCAACACATTCCTTTACGTCGTGCACCCTAAGGATTGATGCCCCTTTGAGCAAAGAGATAGTATTGATGACCGAAGTGCCGTTTAGAGCCTCAAGAGGAGAAGTGCCGAAAAGTTTGAAAATCATAGACTTGCGCGACACCCCGACAAGAAGCGGGAGATTAAACTCCAGCAGTTGCTCCATATTATTGAGCAAAGAATAGTTTTGCTCCAGGGTCTTGCCAAAGCCGAAACCAGGGTCAAGGATTATATCCTTAGCTCCAAGATCGCGGAGCAACTGTACTTCTCTCGCAAAATTCATCATTATATCCCTCATCTCGCCATGAGTAGACATCAGAATATACGGAACGCCGAGCTTGGCAACCATACGGAATATTGCCGGATAACGACTGTCGTTCTCTTCCGTTTCGCCATTTGGATTGGTGGAATCAGCACCGCCGAAGGCTCCATTGATGTTTCCCTCAGAAACATCATTTATTATTGCCGCACCAAATTCCTCAACCGCCATTTGGGCAATCTCCGGCCGGAAGGTATCAATACTCAACACGGCATCAGGCTGAACCCCACGGACAATTTTCAGGGCACGCCTCATCCGCTCCATCTCCTCCCCGGCAGAAACCTGGGCTGCACCGGGACGAGTGGAGAAAGCTCCGATATCAATAATCGAACCTCCCTCGCATATAATCTGGTCGGCACGGGCTGCAATCTCATTCTCCGACTGCTTCCGGCTGCCGGCATAAAAAGAGTCTGGAGTAACATTAAGGATACCCATTACCTGAGGCTCTGCCAGGTCAATGAGCTTTCCGTTAGCATTTATTGTTGACATGATTGTTGTTTTTTCATTGAATAAATATGACGTATAGGACTAACATGACAAACAGCATCAATCGGATAAACAAGGAGTACATGCTCCATAAAAAGATAACCGACAGACTATTCGACTACATAAGTTTTTGTCACCTTTCCACCATAACCGTTTACGCAGATTTCTATACTGTCGCCAGAAATGATGCTGCAAGGCATTCTGTAAAGAGGGATACTTACGTATGCCTGACTGGAATAATACTCCGGCACTCCATTCTGTCCATGTACAAAGACAAGCTTGTGGACAACATTGCCATTGCTACCTGTTTGCTTCCCTATATAAGCAACGCCGACAGACTGGGAACCAATTTTGCCGTCCTTTGCTCCAACCTTAACAGAGATGTCAAGATTTAGATACCTGCCATTCTTGCTCATCCACATAGATTCAAGAGTTACCGGATCAACAGGATATACACGATTGCCTCCTGTTGCATCGAGGACATTTGGAACGATGACACTGCCTACAGCAATAGGCTTCACCGTTGCCTCGCCTACAAGTTCGGCATCCATCCCTTCCGCCACATTATAATAAAGCAAGGCACGATAGACGGAATCCTTGGCTGTAATCCAATCAGCCTTGACAGCAGGCGAAAGGGTGAGAACCTTCCCGTCATCGGAAACGGCAGACACAGCCTCAGCACTGGAATTAGTGGAGACCTCTACAAAATCAGCCCTCATATAAGAGAGACTGCCATCGCCCGTATCATACGGATCATTGCCACATGCCATAAGACACGCTACGAGCAATGCCGAGAAAAGACAGGCAATGGCAGTCTTGGATATTAAAACCTTATTCATCAACTTCGCTATATTCTATTTTCCGACAGCCGCAAGATAGTTACGGGCAGGATTGGCATACATAGTGAGAATACGTTCGCGAAGGAATGCCTCATCCTTGTTTGGTATATCAATCTTAGCCAACTGTCCGTCGATATATTTTCTAAACACCTCAACATCTTCGGCAGAATATTCCCCAGCATGAGCCGACGAATCTTCAAGCAGGTCAAGAGCGATATAATTAGAAGGATATAGACGGTAATTGCGGAAAATCTCATTGTCAATATGCTCTGCAATAACGTCGAAGACCTTTGTCTTAGGAATATCCGGCGAGAGATTTTTCAGGAAGTCATCAATACACGGTGCACAATGATAATGGACACGTCCCTTGTATCCCATAATACCGGTGCGCATACTGTTGACATCATCGGCAGCCGACTTCTTCCATCCCTCCACATCGCGCTTCAGCTGGAATTCGGCAGCCTTCAGAAAGTCGCACGGATCATATTCATAAGAGATAGCCAATGGCACGATATGCAGTTGCATAAGGCGTTCAACAGGCGAACCTTCGCCACCCATCGCCATCATCTTGAGGACTGCCGGCTGAGTATGGTCGTTGGAATCCTTTGCCCTACCCTCTCGCTGAGCAATCCATATATTGTCGTTCTTCTCCTTAATGACAAAATGCATGTATTCTGCCATCTTCTTGCTCGCCATCAGCATTTCGCGTGGCGGAAGAGAACGCTGCACGATGAAAGACTTGTTAAGCCTTACCAAATCCTTTACCCACGGCAACGAAAGGAGATTGTCGCCGATGGCAATCTCGCAAGTTGTTTTAAATCCGGCATCGAAAAGAAGCTTGTCGAGCAATGCCGAATCGAGGACAATGTCGCGGTGGTTGCTGACGAAGGTGTAGCGTTTCGTTACATCAACGTCTTTAACATCCATGTCCAGTTCCTTGCTTGCCTTAGCCATAAGCCCTTCAAGGAATTTATAGCAGAAAGCAAGTTGAAAATCCAGACACGTCTTACACTCTGCCATTTTCTTTCCGATTGCCTCTACTGGGACACCGGGATACAGAAATGACAAGACTTGACAAAACTGCTCATTGGCAAGCAACCGCTTATATACGTCAGGAAGCTCGCTTGGCTCGAAAGGACGGATATCGTCGTAAATTGAAGGAATTGTCATAGTTTTTATAATTTATATAAGACTAATAGGACTAATAAGAACTATAGGACTAATAAGAGATATAAGACAAACGGGACTAATAATCCCAATGCCTAATAAGACTAACAATCCTATAGGACTTGAAAGGCGGAACAGATTATCTGAACTGGTTCTCAATGATATCAGTCAAGACATCGGTCATGCTCAGTCCGGCAGCCTTTACCTGTTGCGGAATGAAACTTGTAGCCGTCATTCCAGGTGTGGTGTTAATTTCTATCATATTCACCTTGTCTACTTCCTCGCCGTTGCTTCCAATACCGCGACTAATAATATAGTCGATGCGGATGATGCCATTGCAATGAAGGATATCGTAGATCCTACTTGTTATCTCGTTAACCCTCTCTGTAGTCTCCTTGCTGAGACGAGCCGGCGTAATCTCAGTTACCTTGCCGTTGTATTTAGCATCGTAGTCAAAGAATTCGTTTTGAGTAACAACCTCTGTGGCAGGGAACACAACGGTCTTCTCGCGGGTCTTATAGCAACCGATTGAAATCTCAGTTCCATCAATAAACTTCTCTACCATCACATCGTCGCTCTCCATGATTGCCTTGCGGATTGCCGGAGCGAGCTGGTCTTTATTCTTCACCTTTGACACGCCGAAGCTACTACCATCGGCAGCTGGTTTGACGAAACACGGCATACCGATTTTTTCTTCAATCTCGTCGTCGCTAACGAGAGTTTCGTATCCCTTGCGGATAAGCAGGCTGTCGGCAACACTAACGCCATAGCCACGCAGATACTGGTTAAGGACGAACTTGTCGAAGGTCATCGCCTCTACGAGAACTCCACTTGTAGAATAAGGCAAGTGGATGAGTTCGAAATATCCCTGAAGAATTCCGTTCTCGCCAGGAGTACCGTGGATTGTGATATAGGCATAGTCAAAGAGAACGAGCTTGCCGTTTTCCATAAACGAGAAGTCGTTGCGGTCGATAGGCGCTGTGGTTCCGTCGTGGAGTTCCACATGCCAGTCGTTGCCCTTCATGTCAACGATATATACATTGTAACGCTCTTTGTCGAAGAAAGAATAGAGTCCCTGTGCCGAGCGCAGTGACACGTCGTGCTCTGATGAGTCGCCACCGCAAACGATGGCTATTGTTCTTTTTAGATTTTTCATAATGATATGGTGTTTTTTGTTATTTTCTTTAGGAGTTATGGGAGAGCTGGGATAACTGATAACTGAAGGCTGAGAGCGATATTATGACAGCCATAGTATGGTCAACTCTCTCCCCCTTGGGGGAGGTGGAGGGGGCTTTGGGGTGCGCTCCTCCTTCGCCATTTTTCCAACAGCTGTGCCATGTCTTCCGGCAATTCTGAGGTAAAGTCCATCTGTTTGCCCGTCTTTGGATGCACAAAGCCGAGGGTCTTGGCATGAAGAGCCTGGCGCGGACAGATTTTGAAGCAATTTCGTATAAACTGCTGGTAACTGCCGCAGCGCTCACCGCGCAGTATTTCATTGCCGCCATACCGCTCGTCGCTGAAGAGCGGATGCCCGATATGCTTCATGTGGGCACGTATCTGGTGTGTACGTCCTGTCTCGAGAATACATTCCACAAGAGTAACATAGCCGAAACGCTCTATCACACGATAGTGGGTAACTGCCGATTTCCCGATACCGGAATCTGGCGGAAACACCGTCATGCGGAGCCTGTCCTTCGTGTCTCTGCCTATGTTGCCTTCTATACGTCCCTCGTCTTCGGGTAAGTTTCCCCATACCAGGGCATTATAGCTACGGTGTGTTGTCTTGTTGAAGAACTGCACTCCGAGCTTTGTCTTTGCCAATGGTGTCTTTGCCACGACGAGAAGTCCGCTGGTATCTTTGTCTATTCGATGCACCAGTCCCACTTCCGGGTCGTTAGGGTCGTAGTCCGGAACATCCTTGAGATGCCATGCCACGGCATTAACGAGAGTTCCATGATAATTGCCACATCCCGGATGCACGACCATACCGGCAGGTTTGTTCACAACCATCAGTTCGGAGTCTTCATATACAATATTGAGAGGAATATCCTCAGGCTCAATACTGCTGTCGTGTTGCGGACGGTCGAGCATCAGCGTTATGACATCAAGCGGTCGTACTTTGTAGTTGCTTTTTACGGGTTTGTCATTTACATGTACAAATCCCGAGTCGGCTGCTTTCTGTATGCGGTTTCGACTGGAATGCTGTAGTTTTTCAGTCATGAACTTGTCGATACGCAGCGGCACCTGTCCCTTGTCAACTACAATGCGCAGATGCTCATAGAGCTGTCCGTTTTCGTCATCGGAGAGCTCATCGTCAAATTCCGGAGATGTTATATTGTCTGTCATTTTTCTTTTGGAAAGTTATGAGAGTTATTGGAGAAACTGGAGTTATTGGAGAAACAAGACTCATAAGAGCTGTATGGAGAAGAGTTTATTCAGGTCCGGTAACGACCTCAAACTCGTCTTTTCCTCCTACCCCTTCCTCTATTTCCGGTTCTGCATGATGATGCTGAGTGTTTAGCGAGTCGCCGGATGGAGCATATTCAGGATCAGTATATGTTATATCCTCGTCCATATTCATCTCTCCATTACCCACTTGAATGGTAAGGACTTCATCTACCGACACTCTCTCACCATTATGCAGATTTCTGCCACGGCAAGTGATGCCATATACCCAATCTTTCTCTCCTGGAACATACTGTGGCGGTCCGACCTTGAATCCCATGGCAACAAGGTTAGCCTTTGCTTCGCGGTATGAATTGTTGTCTATAAGGTCTGGCAATGCTATCATTAGGGAATGGCTGGCATTTACTATTACATACACCACTCTTCCCCTCTTCACTTTAGAACCTGCCGGAACCACCTGTTCCAGTATACAGTCTGGCGGCAATGAGCGCACATATCCAGTATCGACCACAGCGATTTTCAGTCCACGGTTTGAAAGTAGCTGTTCTGCATCGCTGAAGAGTTTATGCTTAATGCTCGGCACTTCTATTTCCTCACCATGGTGAGTATATATGTCAAGCCCGAACTTAACTCCGAGACACAGCAATACTACAGCTCCGAGCATAGCCACAATGTTTGCCCAGAACTTTCCGCTCATCAGTTTCTTGAAGAATTCACTTGCCGTCATTAGGTATTGTTTGCCTTTTATATGTTTAATAATAGGCAAAGATAATGCAAAAATCTGAATAAGCGAGAAAAATGAATGTTTATTTTTGTTTTCGCATATAATGAGACTCTATAAAACAAGAACAGCACTATAATTGAGAATACGAGAATTGCTGTTCTTGTTAGCTAAAAAAGCTGCCGGACTATAGATCCGGCAGCCTTGTATGCAATTATAATATATAATGTATTACTTATTATATTCCATTATGTATTACTTCAAAACGACTTTCTTTCCGTTATGGATGAAGATACCCTTCTGAGCCTTGTTCACCTTAACGCCCTGGAGTGTGTACCAAGCACCGTTGTCGGCATCAGCAGCATTAACACCATTGATAGAAGTTGCAATCTTATAAGCTTCCTCGGCAGCCTTCAAATCCTGAGTTGCCTGTTTGAGAGCTTCAGCAGTAGACTCGGCATTGTCGTAAACAGCCTGTGCCTTGTCGATGGCTTCCTTGAGAGCCTTTGCACTCTCGTTCTTCTCTACGTCAGCATCGCCAAGAAGAGTTGTAGCACTTTGAATCTCAGCAGCGAGTTCAGCCTTTGCCACAGCGAGAACATAAGCTTCCTCGGCAGCTTTCAGCTCCTCGATAGCCTTTACGACCTCATTCTTGAACACTGCAGTATTGTAAACTTCCTTAGCCTTATTGATAGCCTCGGTGAGAGCCTTTACATTCTCGTCTGTCTCTGCATCCTTACCTGTAATCAGGTCCATTGCCTTCTGAATCTCAGCCTGCAACTGAGCTTTCTCTGCAGTAATGTCCTCACCAACAAACTCTACGAGCCAGCGTGGAGCACCTGTCTTCAAATAAGCCTGACGAGTACTTGCACCAATTGTGAAGTCACCGTTAGCAGCATCTTTGAACATAGGATCTTCCTCGATTGCAGTACCGCTTACATCATAGCTACCCAAGTCATCGAATGCAACTGTAGCTTCGGCGCCCTCTGTTGCAGCAACATTTGTCATATAAGTATTGTTGGCAAATGTAATATCTGTATAAGAAGAAGCAGAACGGCTACCCAAGATACGACGGGCAACCTGACCATTGCTGCAATCTACGAAGATATTGTCTGTAACTGTGAAAGCAGAAGTTTTCTGTCCGTTAAAGCCTGAGTAGTTAGCGAAAGAACCTACCTTTGCTATATTATATAATGTATTGTTCTTCAATATCACCTCATTCTTCTCAAATCCGGCACGTGAGCAACGACCATTGTTATTGTATGATATGAAGTACTTAACATCACCAGTTCCGTTATTCCAGAATGTAGAGTTCTCAATATCAAGAGTATTGATAAATCCTTTCTTGAAAGAGAATGCGCCACCACCGTTTCCTGTAGCAGTCTCATCGCTTGAGAGAGTAACAGTACAGTTGCTTACCTTCATATTTTCTACACAGTACTGCACATTATTGTCATAAATAAACTGGTTCTTTACGCCCTTGATATTTACATTGCTTATAGAGATAGCATTCTCGCCCTTAAGGATATAGTAGTCGCCTGTACCCTTCAAGCTCTCCTCTGGAGCAGCATTCAAGAGGATAAATGCGCCACCGTTTCCAGAAGCATCGATTGTAGCTGGTTCCTCAGCATCACCTGTTATAGAAAGAGTTCCGGCTACAATTATAGGAGTTGACAATGTGTATTCGCCACCCTTAGCAAGGGTGATAGCCAAATTGCCTACTTTGTCGCCGTCTGCCTTATCTGCAATAAGTACAGACAGGTCTTTACCGGTTTCTGCATTTACCTCGATATTTGCAGTAACAGGAACTCTGTCGATATAGATAGGCTGGAACTGAGCATTATCGTTGTAGCGGCTGATAACGCCGAGGATGTCGTATGTTCTACCCTCTGCCGGAGCGTCAATTACGATACCGAACTGGTTGTATCCGGCAACAGTAGTTTCACCTTCCTTAATTTCAAAGTCCTTTTTGCCATCTGCAGGAGCGGTATAAGTAACGCCCTTCAGCCAAGCTACGGAATTTGCATTCTCAACCGTTACGTCGGCAGCAGTCTTAGTGTCGTATGTAATTTCGTCTTTCACGTCAGGAACGGCTGTGAGAGTTGTAGTAGGAACAACCTCGAAGAGACTCTTGTACACGTCAACCTTACCCTGCCATCCGGCAGCGATGCGCTGACCAACTTCGAATGCGAATCCACCAGCAGCGTCAAACAAAAGAGTAGTGTTTCCGGCAGCGTCTTTAACATACAGGTGTTTTGCCGAAGGAGCGGCAATAACTGTCAGTTCGCCAGAGAACTGGAACACTGTGCCCTGTGTCAGAGCAGTCAGCTCGGCAACGGTAGCAACTGTAGGAGCAGCCACGAATTCCTTTGTAGCAACAGAGCTTGGAGTCTCGCCATTATATGCAATTGCCTTAACAGTAGTGGTTTTGTCGAGGGTAAACGGCTCAGCATACAAAGCATTTGCGTTTGTAGGGTCGTTGCCGTCGAGAGTATAGTAAATCTTTGCTCCCTCTGTGGTGCAACCAAGTGTTACGGTTGTTGAACCGAAGAATGGGGTCGTGCCTCCGATGGTTGGAGTGGCACAAGTTGGAGTTTCGCCACCGCCAGTTTCTTCATAATAGATAGTAACACTTGTAATGTAACCACGCTTCGTCGTCGAAATAGTAATTTCATTTACATCGGTTTTACCATCATATGCGATTTCCTTGTCCGTAAACGTAGGTTTCTTTGCAAGATCAGTAAGTTCAGTCCCGTTGATTGTAAAGGAATTCTCTGTTGCGCTGTATCCTGCAACGTTAGCAACAATTTTTGTTGGTTTATAAGTATTTACAAGGGTCATAGTAATATTACCGCCATTACTACTATTACCAAATTTAACGCCATAGCCACTTTGAGCCTGAAAAATCTTACCACTTGCTGTGAAGGTTTTAATCAATTCATTTCCTTCAGCAACAATATCTTCCTGTTTAGTAGTAGAGCTATTGTTGTCTGATGACTTTCCAGTGTCTTTAAATTTAATCACTGCCGTCTTTTCTACCGCCGACATTCCCATCACGAAGCATAACAGGAACGTCCAAATAAGTAAAAGTTTTTTGTTCATAGATGTTAGTTATTTGATTATGTTATAAATTGTTCTTTCTTTAGCTCATGCCATAAACACACCTATATATAATAAGGTAGGGAAAAGGCAGAGCCATGTTTTTAAGTCCAGCATTCAGAGAGTTATTAGATTTCAAGTGCCAGATGGTTTCTTGACCACAAAGTTAGACAAAATATAAATATGTATAGTACTATTCCGACTAAAATTCCTTGATTTTAAGGATTATTCACACACAATTTTAATATCGCATATCAAATGTCCGAGTTGTATAACTCACAGAATGATATAAGACTGATTAATAATGCATAAAAATAGAATTAGAGAAAGCATTAAATTCTTTATTTCTAAGTTTGAAATAAACATTTCCAAGTTTGAAATAAACATTTCTAAGTTTGAAATGAACATTTCCAAGTTTGAAATAAAGAAATTCAATGTCTCTGCAACACTTTCGAATGCAGTTCTTAAAGGATTTGAAATCACGAGACTATTATTTCGTGTGTCATCCCGCAAATCCGGACGGCAAGGCTGTATACGGGAAAAAGGAATAAGGAGACGAAAAAAAACAAAAGAGAGAACTACCGAAGCAATTCTCTCTTTGGAGTGGTACCACCAGGAATCGAACCGGGGACACAAGGATTTTCAGTCCTTTGCTCTACCAACTGAGCTATGGCACCATCATAAAAAGCAAGTAGATTTCTCTATTGCGGGTGCAAAGGTATGACTATTTTTCGGATTTCGCAAATTTTTCCACGAAAAAATTTCTTTATTATAAAAAATTGCCGTACCTTTGCACTCGCTTTTAAGCATTAAATAATAATTGCGTAATAAGCAATCGGGATTTAGCGCAGTTGGTAGCGCACGTCGTTCGGGACGACGGGGTCGC
>DAIOXG010000030.1:0-15169 GCA_036758085.1 Prevotella sp.
TTTGTTTTCTAAAAAAATATTATTAACTTTGTTGTTGAAATCTAAATTGTACGGCAATGAAACAACTGTTAAAGCAGATTATTATAGAACAGCAAGAGTCAATAAATGTTAATCCTCTAAGATATGTGCAGCGCCATATTGATGAAGAATGGCTCAATACTTCGGAAATTCTTATTATTTCCGGTATACGTCGATGTGGAAAATCTGTTCTGATGCAACAGATTAGGAATCGTCTTGAAGAAAAGGACTTCTTCTTCAATTTTGACGATGAGCGTTTGGCTGAATTTAAACTTGGTGATTTTCAAACTTTGCAAGAATGTTTTTATGAGTTGTTTGGTGAACAGCATACCTATTATTTTGATGAGATACAGAATATCGAAGGGTGGGAACGTTTTGTTCGTCGACTTTATAATTCAGGTAATAAAATTATAATAACAGGTTCAAATGCCCGTATGTTAAGTAGAGAATTGGGTACCCATCTTACCGGCCGTTATATTCAAGTTGAGTTATATCCCTTTTCATTCTGTGAATATTTACGGATGAAAGGAGTAAGATATACCGAAAAGGAATTCTATACGACAGTTGGTCGTTCAACGTTCCTTTCCAATTTTGCTGATTATATGGTTAGGGGTGGTTTTCCCAAATATTTGGAGAGTTGTTCAAAAAGTTATTTGTCTTCGCTTTATGAAAGTATTATATATCGTGATGTCTTGACGCGTAACGGTTTGTCAAATGAAAAAGAAATGCTTGAACTTATGTTTTATCTTGCAAGCAATGCAACCAAGAGAATTACCTATTCATCTTTGGGTAAAATAATTGGAGTGCAGCATCCGGAAACGATAAAGAACTATTTAGGGTATATACAGCAGACGTATCTTATATTCCAATTATTTAAATACGACTCGTCGGTAAAGAAGCAAATGCTGAGTCCTAAAAAGGTCTATTTCGTTGACAATGCAATTATAAATCGTATAGGATTCAATGCTACTGAAAATAAGGGCATTTATCTTGAGAATCTTGTATTTATAGAGTTGAAACGACGTGGTTGTGAGGTGTACTATTATTCAGACAAGAAAGAATGTGATTTCATTGTGCGACAGGGGTTACGGATAACTGATGCATACCAAGTTACTTTGAATATGCAGGATTCAAATACACGCAGTAGGGAAATTGCTGGAGTGACAGAAGCCATGCATGCCTATTCTTTGTCAAAGGGATATATTCTTACTTTGGAAGAACGGGAAACGATAACGACGGAAGATAACTTGACAATAGAGGTTGTACCTGTCTGGGAATGGCTGTTACAGTAGTTTTATCATATTGTAAGAAAACAAGCCAAGAAAAGCAATATTATATTGCTGTCCTTGACTTGTTTCCTTTTTATCCGATTTCAATTTGTATTCTTTCCTACCCTCTGGAATCGGCTTGAGAAGTAAATCCGAAAATTTTAAGGTCTTACAAGAGTTGTGTCGTTTACAACTTCTTGAACTCCCCGTAAATCTTTTCAGAAATCTCCTTAAACTCCTCGTCAGAGAGTTTCAGCTTAGGATTAGAGAAGAGCATGTCCTTCTCGTTCTGCATAGGAACGAGGTGAACGTGAGCGTGAGCCACTTCAAGACCCAACACCGCCATACCGACCTTGCGGCAAGGAAAGGCATTCTTGATAGCCACGGCAACTTTCTTTGCAAATACCGCCATCTCGGCAATCTCCTCGTCGGTCATGTCGAAATAGTAGTCCACTTCGCGGCGAGGGATAACAAGAGTATGTCCCTTCACCAAAGGGTTGATGTCGAGAAAAGCATAGAATTTCTCGTTCTCGGCGCATTTCCAACTTGGAATCTCGCCGGCTGCAATCTTTGAAAAAATATCCATAGCGCTTAATTTTAAATAGGACAATTTACTCTACCGTAATCTTGTCAATTCTCAGTTTGATAACACCGCGTGGAATCTTAATCTCCACCTCGTCGCCCACCTTCTTGTTGAGCAGACCCTGTGCAATAGGAGTCTTGATGGAGATCTTTCCCTCCTTCAGGTTTGCCTCGCTCTCGCTCACGATAGTGTAAGTCATCTTGGCCTTAGTAGTAAGGTTAGTCATCTCCACCTTCGATAGAATCTGCACGGCATCAGTGCTCAATCGCGAAACGTCCACGATTTTAGCCTCCGAGATAGAGCGCTTCAGTTGGTTAATCTTATCCTCAAGATGAGCCTGAGCCTCCTTGGCGGCATCATACTCCGAATTCTCACTCAAATCGCCCTTGTCAGCAGCCTCTGCGATTGCGGCAGACGCCTTCGGACGCTCTACACTTTCCAAACGTTTCAGTTCGGCTACCATCTTGTCGTAGCCATCTTGTGACATGTAAGCCATAATTCTTTAATCCTTTCTTTAAGTTTATAATGTTTCTCGCGGCACAATAAGATAATGGATTTCGGTAGCCAATTTACCGAAATCCATTACCTGTTATGCCGTCTTTCTGTTTTTCTTTTACTCAGACAAACCAAATCGGAAAAGGTAATAAACATTGCAGGATTGGATCCGCAATTTTGTTTTTATTCGTTTTTTATTCCGAAATGTAATTTGTCTTTGCAAAGGTAGTAATTATTTTTTAATGTAAAAACAAAAAAAATGTAAAAAGCGCGTTTGTTAGTATTTTTATGGCTAATTTTGCACATTATTATATATAGACACTATATTCACACCATTATGATAACACCTTCAGAGAAGAAATCCATTCTTGAGCTGATGCACCGTCAGGTAGTTCCGGCAATAGGATGTACAGAACCGATTGCCGTGGCACTTTGTGTTGCTAAAGCTACCGCATTGCTTGGTTGCACACCAGAACATATAGAGGTCAGGCTCAGCGCCAACATCTTTAAAAATGCCATGGGAGTTGGCATTCCCGGTACGGGGATGATAGGTCTGCCGATAGCCATCGCTCTCGGTGCGCTTGCCGGCAAACCGGAGTTGCAGCTGGAGTTGCTGCGCGACAGTAATAAGGCTGACGTGGAGCGGGGCAAGGCTTATATCGCCGAAAACCGTATCCATATCACCCTTGAGCATGACGATCCCGACAAACTCTATATCGATGCTGTTTGTTCTGCCAATGGCAGCGAGGCAGAGGCAAGGATAAAAAGTGAGCATACACATTTTGTGTATCTGCGCCAGAATGATGATGTGATGCTCAATGTTGAGGCTTGCGCCGCTTCTTCTTCAGAGTCAGAAGCCGACGACATAAAGCTTTCCCTTCATAAAGTCTACGAGTTTGCCCACACCGCCGACCTCGCTGACTTGCGCTTTATTCTTGAGGCAAAACGCCTGAACGAGGCAGCCGCCGAGGCTGGACTCCGCGAGAACTACGGACATGAATTGGGCAAGACCCTGTGCAGTCCGCTGGGTCACGGCATAATGGGCGAGAGCATCTTCTCGCGCATCCTCTCTGCCACGAGCTGCGCCTGTGATGCACGTATGGCAGGAGCCATGATACCGGTGATGAGCAATAGCGGCAGCGGAAACCAGGGCATCTGCACCACAATGCCTGTTGTGGTCTTTGCCAAGGAGAACCACAATACAGAGGAGGAACTTATCCGTGCCCTCGTTATGAGCAACCTCACGGCGATATACATCAAGCAGAACCTCGGTGCTCTGTCGGCACTGTGTGGCTGTGTGGTGGCGAGCACGGGCAGCAGTTGTGGCATAACCTATCTGATGGGCGGTACCTACGAGCAGATTTCTTTTTCGGTGAAGAATATGATAGCCAACCTGACTGGTATGATTTGCGACGGAGCCAAACCGAGCTGTGCCTTGAAGTTGACCACCGGTGTCAGCACCGCCGTGTTGAGTGCCATGCTTGCCATGCAGCATAAGTATGTAACTTCCGTCGAGGGAATAATCGACGACGATGTAGACCAGAGCATCCGCAACCTCACCGCCATCGGCAGCCGCGGCATGGACGACACCGACAGGTTTGTGTTAGATATAATGACGCATAAGGGAATTAGGAATGAAGAATGAAAAATGAAGAATGAGGATTTCTTTAGTTCTCCCAGTTCTCCCAGTCCTCCCATAATTCCCATCCAACTAAGAAAAAAAACAAAACAAAATAATATGAAAAAGCAAAAGATGAAGAAGGTGCTTCTGACCACCTTAATGATGCTCCTGTCCGTCGTGATGTGGGCACAGGGCAATCCGGTGCATTTCACCGTAAGTCAGAAACAAGTCTCCGATACGGAGGTGGATGTAATCTTCAGGGGTAAGATAGCTGCCGGATGGCATGTCTATGCTCCGAACATCCCTGCCGACGGACCAATCCCTGCCACTCTGACCACAGAGAAGGCAGAAGGCGTTAAAGCCGTAGGCAAATTACAGGCAAAGGGAAAGGAGATAAAGGAGTACGACCAGATTTTTGGTATGCAGCTCCGCTATTTCGAGAATAGCGTAACCTTTGTGCAGCGCTACAAGATTACGGGCAAGACCTACTCCGTGAAGGGCTACCTGGAGTATGGCGCCTGCAACGACACCGGCTGTATGCCGCCCACCTCGGTGGAGTTCTTCTACAAGGGCAACGGTCCTGCCGATGCTCCTGAGGCTCAGGAGGAAACGACAGAAGAAGCTGCTGCCGACACCGCTGCCGTGGCTGCAGCCGTTCCCGGCGACTCGGCAAGTGTAGACACCGCAGCCGTTGCGAGCGACGGCAATCTGTGGAAGCCTGTAATAAACGAACTGAAGGCTTATCAGGACGGCGGCAACGCTTCCCATTCCTTATTATATATATTAGTGATGGGCTTCGTCGGCGGTCTGCTCGCCGTGCTCATGCCATGTATCTGGCCTATCATCCCGATGACCGTCAGCTTCTTCCTGAAGCGCAACAAGGACAAGGCGAAGGGTATCCGCGATGCCATAACCTACGGTATTTCGATTATCGTAATATACGTGCTGCTCGGTTTCCTTATAACATTGATTTCGGGCGGTAACGGACTGAACAGTCTGTCTACCAATGCCGTATTCAACATCATCATCTTCCTCGTCCTGGTAGTCTTCGCCGTATCGTTCTTCGGATGGTTCGAGCTGGAACTGCCGTCGAAGTGGACAAACTCCGTAGACAACAAGGCATCGGCAACAAGCGGACTGGTGTCTATCTTCCTCATGGCATTCACCCTCGTGCTCGTGTCGTTCTCATGCACGGCACCAATCATCGGACTCCTCCTTGCCGAATTCTCAACCTCCGGCAACATCGCCGCTCCGGCAGTAGGCATGCTCGGCTTCTCAGTAGCCTTGGCACTGCCGTTCACCCTCTTTGCCATGTTCCCGGCATGGCTCAAGTCGGCTCCTAAGTCAGGCTCATGGATGAACACGCTGAAGGTAACCCTCGGTTTTGTAGAGCTTGCCTTCTCGCTCAAGTTCCTGTCGGTAGCCGACCTCGCCTATGGCTGGCACATCCTTGACCGCGAAACCTTCCTCGCCCTCTGGATAGCCATCTTCTTCCTGCTCGGTCTGTATCTCATCGGCAAACTCAAGTTCCAGAGCGATGTCGTTATGGGCGAGAGCAAACCGATGCCTGTGCCTTGCGTAATGATGGGACTCGTGTCGTTCGCCTTCGCAATATATATGGTGCCTGGCTTGTGGGGCGCACCTTGCAAGGCTGTAGGTGCCTTTGCTCCGCCAATAAACACTCAGGACTTTAATCTTAACACCAATGAGATTAAACCAAAATACACCTCGTATGAAGAGGGAATGGCTGCTGCTGCCGCCCAGGGCAAACCGGTATTGATCGACTTCACCGGCTTTGGCTGCGTGAACTGCCGCAAGATGGAGGCTGCCGTATGGACCGACCCGCGCGTGGCAGAGAAGCTGAACGACGACTATATCCTCATCTCACTGTATGTAGACGACAAACAGCCGCTGGCGAAACCAATAGAGGTTACGGTGAACGGGCAGAAGCGCACCTTGCGCACCATAGGCGACAAGTGGAGCTACCTGCAGCAGAGCAAGTTCGGAGCCCTTGCGCAGCCATTCTATGTTACTCTTGATGCCGAGGGCAATCCTCTGAGCCGTTCGTTCTCATACAAAGAGGACGTTGACGACTATCTGCACTTCCTGCAAGAGGGTCTCGACAACTACAAGAATAAGGAAAGCAAATAACAGAAATAAGAACTCAGATTTCTATCTTCCCCTCTTTCGTTTCCTTTTTAAAGGGAAACGGAGGAGGGGAAGCTCCTTTTATAATGATTGCAGCTATCCTGCACCTTTAGTATTTGGCTGTTGCACCAAAGGTGCAGGTATCAAATACTAAACAGATACCAAGCATTCCCAATTCCTTTTCCTATCAAAACATGTAATCATTCCTAATTCCTAATTCCTAATTCCTCATTCCTAATTCCTAATTTCCCCACCCCTCACCACCCCTCACACTTACCCTCACCCTCGAAATGCCGATAAACAGGGGCTTCCGGGGCTATGTGTGAGGGTGTGAGGGTAAAATCACCAAAAAACATTTATAGATTAGAGATTAGGGATTAGGGATTGGAGATTAGGGATTATAGATTAGGGATTGTTTGAACAACAGATTTATCCGTTGCTTTTTGCATTTTATCAATATAAATAGTATTTTTGCAGATGTTATTCTACGATAATAATATAATCGCATTCCAAAACAAGGACATTATGAAGAAAATACTAACAACATCAATTTTATTGGCAACAGCCGGCCTGTTTGTTACAACCTTTGCTATCGATGACAATACGGTTAGGGTGGGGAAGATACAACAGAAGGCTGCTTGCGTAAACACCAAGGCTCTGCACATGGACTATCGTGCGACACAGATGCCAGATGTAATGCCGAAAACTCTCCGGCAGAACACTACGGGGAGCATAATGGCAGATTTCAGCGTTCAGAACGGCACAAGTCAGGAGAGCGTATGGAGCGAAGGCTTCGACAATGGTTCGCTTGCCGACTGGACACAGGATAACGGTGAGGGAAATGAAGTGTCGTTCACACTGAAACAGCCCAAGGGCGACAAGGCATTTACGTCAATCGATCCCAACGACAAGGCATCTCTGTATGTTGACGGACCGATAAATGTGATACGTCGAACAATCGGTACGCTGACGAGTAAGGATATCGCCGTGCCAGCCAATGCACAGTTGCATGCATACACATATTTTGATCCGATGTGGAACGAGTATGCCACGCTGAGCATCACAGCCTCTTCCGACAACTTCGATACGCAGACGGAACTGTGGAACAGTAAGGATGTAGACGACAAAGACAGCAAGTGGCGCCCGATGGATGTGGACCTGTCGGCATTTGCCGGTAAGGATATAAAACTGAGGATTGTTTACGGTCCGGGCACGAATGACGGGTTCGGCGTGGGCGGATACCTCGGCAGCTTCTATGTAGACGGAATGTCGGTAACGGGAGTAAAGACCGTGGACCAGATAAATGTAAAGACCGGCGACGAAATACAGTTTACCGACCTCTCCACCGGTTCGCCGACATCATGGGAATGGTCATTCCCGGGAGGAACGCCCGAGACATCAACAGACCAGAACCCTAAGGTGTATTATACCAAACCGGGCAGCTACGACGTAACACTGAAAGTAGCCGGTGCCGACGGCGAGAACGTGGTAACGAAAAAGGCATTCGTAAGTGTAGAAGGACAGGAGCCAGAGGCAAAAATCGGTTTCCCGGCAGACTTCCGCGACATTAACACCCGCACCCGTATGGTGGCACCGCTGGCAACAGTACATTATTCCGACGAATCGGCAGGTTATCCGGACAAATATTCATGGGCAATATATTCAGAATATGAACTGAAGAACAATACGAGTACGATATTCACTCCGAGCCATGTCTACACCACAAAAGATGTAGACTTCAACCATGAGAAGCTGAACAAATATTATGTTACTCACATCGCTCAGAACGAAACCGGATATACGTATCAGGACGATAGCGTACAGGTGCAGTTTGACGGAATGATAACAAACTTTGAGCCGAAGGACGACTACCAGACCAACTTCATCGACGGAGAGCTGACCCTTCCGGGAGCCAATAACCTCGGTATCACGGCATGGGCGGAGAAATTCTCAAAACCGTCGCGACCGATGCTGCTCACTGGAGTGTATGTCAACTTTACCAAGGCGGCAGCCGAGGAGCTGATAGACCAGATAGCCAACGTGTCGTTCTCGCTATACACTTCGGAGAACGGGGTGCCGGGAAAGAAAATCGATTTGCTCGATACGTGGACTCTGACTGAACTAAACTATGCGCTGACGACAAATCAGGGAATAGTAGAATTGCAGTTGAACAGGAAATATGTAATAAACGACGAGTTCTTTATCGTCATCGACGGAATTCCGGAAAAGAGCGAGACAACGGAATGTGCCTTTGCCATGGCACCGATGCGCGACCACGGCAATACCGCATATATGCTGAAAAAAGGCAAGTGGCAGCCCTTTACAGGATATTTACAGGCAGCACCAGGCGGACAGACTTCGCTCGCTGTATTCCCCGTGGTAAGACACTCCGTGATAATCCCGGCACAGATAAGCAGCGAGGGAGAAGTGACTGTAGACAATGATTCTGTAGTGGTCGGCAAGGAAGCCGGAACGGTATCAAAGACAATATTCTCGCAGATGGGCTGGAAGGATGCAAAAGACAACTCATCGTGGTGCAGGATAACGAACAAGCCAGGAGAGTATACTGCCGATATTCTACAGATAGAATACGACGCTCTGCCCGACGGCGTTGACGATCGTGAGGGTTATGTGTCGATAACCGACAGTGTAGATGTGTTGAAACTCCGTGTGGTGCAGCATCGCAAGTCAACGTCAGGTATAGACTCTGCTGCTGTCGGCGACACGCCAAATGCCAATGTTGAGCTTTACGACCTCAATGGCTGTCGCATAACCTCTGCCAATCTGCCTAAGGGCATATATATAATGAGGCAAGGAAATAAGACTCGAAAAATCGTGAGGAAATAAATTTCTTTCCATCAATATGTTATAGAAAGAATATTCTTGTCTGGTATTTTTAGAAGAAGACCTACAAACACCCGGTGTCGTTTTATAAGAGAAACGGCATCGGGTGATATTTTTATACATTATATAAAATTAATGCAAGAGACGGAAATTTAATTCTTTTTAATTTTATCCTGTAAATCTTTGGTAAATTAGAACAATAATGTGTATATTTGCACATGACATGAAATGTTTAGTATGTTAACGATACCAACACGGAAACATTAGCGGACATTTTAAATAGTAATAATTAAAACCTAATTTTATTATGAGTAGAAAAACATTGAATGTAAAGCTTTTCTCTGCGTTAATGGCGGGAGCTTTAGTTGTTGCCGGATGCTCCGACAGCGACTACGACTTCGACCAGATTGATGCAACAATAGGAATTGGCGGTGACGGACTGGAAATTCCTGCAAGTACAACGGAGGACATCAAACTCAAGGATGTTCTCGATCTTGAAGAAAACGGAAGTGTCGTGGAAGATGCTACGACACATGATTACGTGTTCCGACAGAACGGTGATCCGATAGACCCTGTTGTGGTGAATATCAACAAGATTAGCGTTGCCAAACAGCACGGCGAGTCATTGCCGTTTACATTCAATATGCCGTCTGCCGCAAAGGGACACAGAAGGGCATACGGATTGGTTACGGCAGATGCCGATATCTACGAATTTACATATAATGGTGATAAGCCGAAGGAAGTAATCGAACTCGTTTCAGCCGATGCTTCAACGACGCTGTCGCTCAATGTGCCGCTACAGGGCATAAACAGTGTGGTAAGCCAACTGCAGACTGTAGAGATTACTCTGCCTGACTATATCTCGTTTGACGTGGCAGCCTGTTCGCAAACACCTACGCGCAACGGGTCAACCCTCGTATTCAACAATGTTCCTACAAACAAGGCTCTGCAAGTAAGCGTGAAGGTGACGAAGCTCGACTTTACGAAGGCTGGCAATGCTAAGAACAAGATAGAGGTGGCGGGCGACAAAATCAAACTCAAGGGCACGATACATATCAAGGCAAACGGTGAGATTACAAATATGCCGTCGACTACAATAAACCCGATATATGCAGAGTTCAGTATGGCAGACTTCACCATCAATGGCGCAACCGGAAAGTTTGATCCGGAGATAAAGCTTAACGACGGACTCGGAAGTGCCAAAATCACCGGCGTTCCGGACTTCCTGCAAGACGAGAACGTGAAGGTAGACCTCTATAACCCGGAGATTCTCCTTACTGTCGGCAACGATATGGAGGCAGACGGCACAATCTACGGCAAGATTATATCAAAGAAAAACGGTTCGGTTATAAACACTATCAATAATATTGTGATTCCTGTAGCCGGAAACACCGTGAATAAGGTATGCATCAACCGTACCGGTGCTGCGCATGCCGGATATGTAGTTGTTGCCGTGCCGGAACTGTCGAAGGCTATAGAGACTATTCCAGACGAGATAACTTTCGAGGCTACCGCAAAAGCAAACTCAAACAAACAAATCGCATTCTTGCTCGGACACGACTATCATATTACTCCGGCTTACTCTATCGATGCTCCTCTCGCTTTCGCCGAGAACGCAGAGATTGTTTACAAGGACACTCTCGATGGATGGAATGACGATATAAAGGACATGGAACTTGCAACGGATGCTTATATCAGTGCTACGGCAACTGTAGACAATGGCGTTCCGGCTTATCTCACTATGGATGCTTCGCCGGTTGATGTAAACAAAAAGCCTGTTGACGGAATATCTGTAGAACTGCTGAAGAAAGATGTTGCGGCATCTGCAAATGGTATCGACAAGGTGTCTTCTCCGATAGAGATAAAGATAACACAGACCAAGAAGGGGGCTATGAAGAACCTTGACGGTATAGTAATTACCGTTGCCGGTAAGGCTAAGCAGGGCGACTCTGCCGTTACGGGCATAACTCTGAATGCGGAAAACCACAATCTGAAGGTCAACGACATAAAGATAAAGATTGTGGGCAAGGTGATAGGCGACTTCAATTAATCCAATACATATTAGACTATTATGAAATACAGATATAATAAACATATTCTTGCTGCTGCCATGCTTATGGCTGGCAGTGCAGCAATGGCGCAGACTCTTAACTCGGCTTATTTCACCGACCAGTATGCTTTCCGTCATACCATGAACCCGGCTTACGGCAATGAGCAGAACTTCGTTTCCATTCCTGTTCTCGGTAATATTAATACTTCTATGCATGGTAATTTCGGATATGAGGATGTGGTGATGAAGAATCCGATGTATGACGGGACGAACAAGAAGATGACGACGTTTATGAACCCGTATATCTCTGACTCTAAGGCTCTCGACGGATTTGCTTCTGGCAACAACCGCGTGACGGCAGATGCTAATCTTACAATCCTCTCGGCTGGTTTCAAGGGCTTTGGCGGATACAACACTATCGAACTCAATTCAAAAACAACCGTAGGTATGAGTCTGCCGTATGAGCTCTTTGCCTTTGCCCGCAATACGGGAAACAAGACTTATGATATCGGTGATATCAATGCTCATGCACAGTCGTATGTAGAACTCGCATTCGGTCATTCTCATAAGATCAACGACAAGTTGCGCATCGGTGCAAAACTGAAGTTCCTCTTCGGTGTGGCACGCGCCGACTTCCAGTTTAAAGACGTGAAGGCTGACCTTGCAAATGAAAACAAATGGACTGTTTCCGGTGATGCCCAACTCGACGTGTCGATGATGGGTTTTGCATACAAGACAAAAACTAAGGAATACAAGGACGAAACGGCAGGAACGTATGAGCAGATTGACGATATTGATGTTGACGGCGCCGGTCTCGGTGGCTTCGGTATGGCGGCAGACCTCGGAGCTGTATACAAGATAAACGATGACTGGACGGTTAATGCTTCTGTGCTCGACCTCGGATTTATCAGTTGGAAAGAGAATGCAAGGGCCACGAACAAGAAGAAGAGTTTTGAGTTTGATGGCTTCCATGACGTGTCGGTAAACAAAAACCACGGCTCTACGATAGATGACCAGAGCGACAAATACAGCGACCAGATTGCTGACTTCGTAAATCTGCAGAAAGAAAGTGAAGGCGGCAGCAGAACGACTGGTATCGGTGCTACTGTAAATGTAGGCTGCGAATACACACTGCCTGTATACCGCAAACTCTCTTTCGGACTCTTGAGCAGCACACGCATCAAAGGAGCCTACTCGTGGACGGAAGGCAGACTGAGTGCTAACTGGAAACCGCTTAAGTGGCTCGACGGTGGAGTGAACTTTGCCGTAAACAGTTTTACGGCAAGTATGGGATATGTTCTCAATATCCATCCAAGGGGCTACAATTTCTTTATCGGTATGGACCATATCTTGGGAAAGACGAGCAAGGAATGTATTCCGCTCAGCTCTAATGCCAATATCGCTATGGGTATGAGCATTACATGGTAAATGCTTTTGTTGAATTTATGTAATATGATATAGACGACGTGCCGTGGCTTGGTGAAATGTCAAGCCATGGCACGCTTGTTTTTTTATTCTTCAGGTCGTTTCTGACAGTAAATAATGACAAATATATGACCTTACACCAAATATTTTTTGCACAATAAAATAATTGATGTATTTTTGCGCAATATAAAAAGAAGATGTATCAGATATGAAACCAATATTCATTACAGGACCTTGCGTCATTGAGTCGGCTGAACTGCTCGACACCGTGGCTGCTGAGGTTAGAAAACTCAGTGATGCCACTGGCTTGACTTTCTATTTCAAGGCTTCGTTTGACAAGGCTAACAGAACTTCTATTCATTCTTTCCGCGGACCGGGACTGGAGCGCGGACTGCAGATGCTTGCCGATGTGAAGACGAAGTACGGACTGCCGTTGCTCACCGATATCCACGAGAGTTGGCAGGCAAAACCAGCAGGCGAAGTGGTTGATGTGTTGCAGATTCCGGCATTCCTCTGTCGGCAGACCGATTTGCTCGTTGAGGCTGCAAGAACCGGAAAGACGGTGAATATAAAAAAAGCGCAGTTCCTTTCTGGCGATGACATGCGCTATCCGGTGGAGAAATGTCGCGATGCAGGGGCAAAGGAAGTATGGCTCACGGAGCGAGGTAACAGCTTCGGCTATAACAATCTTGTTGTTGACTTTAGAAATCTTCCGATAATGGCGCAATATGCCGACCGCGTTATAATGGACTGTACGCACAGTGTGCAGCGACCTGGCGGTGCCGGCGGCAAGACAGGAGGCGACCGCCAGTTTGTGCCGATGATGGCACTTGCCGCCAAAGCTTTCGGAGCACAGGGGTATTTCTTTGAGACTCATCCCGATCCGGAGAAGGCTCTCAGCGACGGACCGAACATGCTGTATCTGAAGGATCTTGAAGGAGTAGTGAAGAGTCTGCTTTAGTTTCGCCCCCCCTATAAGTCTTATATGTCTTATTTGTCTTATAGCTCTTATATGTCCTATAAGTCTTATTCGTCTTATAACTCTCATCCCTCCCAGTTCTCCCATAAAAAACAAAAACAATGAACGACTATATATCAACCGCAATAAAATGCATCAAGGATGAGTCGCAGGCTCTTCTTGAACTGATACCGAATATCAACGACGACTTCAATAAAGCCGTTGACATAATATTGAAATGTAAAGGCAAACTCATCGTAACGGGTGTTGGCAAGAGTGGACATATCGGTGCAAAGATAGCCGCCACGCTGTCGTCTACCGGTACGCCGAGTTTTTTTATCAACCCTCTCGATGCCTTTCATGGTGATTTGGGCGTAATACAGCAGGATGATGTCATACTGGCATTGTCTAATTCCGGACAGACGGATGAACTGTTGCGCTTCATGCCGTATATGATAGAGCACAACATTCCGGTAATAGGCATGAGCGGCAATCCGGATTCACTGCTCGCACAATATGCTTCGGCGCATCTTAACTCCGGAGTCAGTCATGAGGCTTGTCCCTTGGGGCTCGCCCCGACATCGTCTACTACGGCGGCGCTCGCCCTTGGCGATGCTTTGGCTTGTGCGCTGATGGTAGCGAGGAATTTCAAGGCGACAGACTTCGCTCAGTTCCATCCCGGAGGCACATTGGGCAAGCGCTTGCTTACTAAGGCCCGCGATGTGATGCGCACGGAGGATTTGCCGGTTATCGCTCCGGAAGTGAAATTAGGCGAAGCCGTTATTCATGTAAGCAACGGCAGACTCGGACTTTGCGTGGCTACACAGAATGATAAGGTGGTTGGTTTGGTAACGGATGGTGATATCCGCCGTGCGATGCAGAAATCGCAAGACAAGTTCTTCCAGCTTTCTGTGGCAGACATCATGACACGCACACCGAAGATGGTATCGCCAAACACAAAGATTACTGAAATCGAAGATATTCTCCACCGCAATAAAATCCACTGTGTACTTGTTGTAGACGACGAGAAACATCTGCTCGGAGTTGTCGACTCGTTCCGAACTATGATATAAATAGGTGGAAAAGGGAGGTTTTTCGTATTTATTGTGTACTTTTGCAAATTAGAATAAATAATAACAAGATAATGATACAGTCAATGACAGGCTACGGTAAGGCCGTAGTGGAATTTGGAGAAAAGAAAATAAATGTAGAGGTGAAGTCGCTTAACAGCAAGACTCTCGACCTCTCCACTCGTATCGCTCCTATATATAGAGAGAAGGAGATGCAGATTCGCCAGATGGTGGCACAGGCTTTAACTCGTGGAAAGGTAGACTTCAGTATCTGGATTGAGAAGGACACTGTTGTTGATGCCACTCCTGTAAATGCCGCCCTCGTGGCAAACTACTACAGTCAGTTGAAGGCTATAGCTGAGAAAAACAATATTCCGGAGCCACAGGATTGGTTTAACACCCTGATGCGCATGCCGGATGTGCTGACAAAAACAGAGACGGAAACTCTTACCGACGAGGAATGGGCTGCCGCAACGGAGGCTATCAATACGGCTCTGGCCAATCTCAACGCTTTCCGCCGCCAGGAGGGGGCAGCACTGCAGAAGAAGTTTAACGAGAAGATTGACAATATCACGGCTCTGCTGGCAAGCATCGAACCGTATGAGAAATCGCGCGTGGAAAAGATTCGCCAGCGCATCATCGACGGACTGAAGAGTATTCCGGAGGTGGAATACGACAAGAACCGTCTG
>DAIOXG010000031.1:0-15088 GCA_036758085.1 Prevotella sp.
AGAGTTGCGACTTGAGCAAGCGCATGGCGTTGTTACGGTTCTCGAGCTGCTTACGGCTCTCGGTGTTCTCGATGAGGATTTCCTCCTCCTCGCCTGTGTCGGGATCGGTATACTGATAGCGCAGACGCACACCGGTCTCCACCTTGTTCACGTTCTGTCCGCCGGCTCCGCCGCTTCGGAAGAGGTCCCAGCTAACTTTCGACGGGTCTACGAACACCTCGATGGTATCATCGACAAGTGGTGATACGAACACACTGGCAAAGCTCGTCATTCGTTTGCCCTGAGCATTGAACGGCGATACACGCACGAGACGATGCACTCCGTTTTCGCTCTTCAGATATCCGTAGGCATATTCTCCGCCCTCTATCTCCATGGTTACGCTCTTTATTCCAGCCTCATCGCCCTCCTGAAGGTCGCTGACAGTAACTTTATGTCCGTGAGCCTCAGCCCAGCGCATATACATACGCATAAGCATCGATGCCCAGTCCTGACTCTCTGTGCCACCAGCTCCAGAGTTTATCTTCAGCACGCAATCCATCGGGTCTTCCTTCTGGCGCAGCATATTTTTCAGCTCCAGGTCTTCGATAGCCTTTATTGCCTTGGCATAGTCTTCGTCCACCTCCTCTTCGGTCACCATGTCGTCGTGGTAGAAATCGAAGGCGAGCTGCAGTTCATCGGCGAGTGTGCGCACTTCCTTGTATCCGGTGAGCCATTTCTCTATACCTTTCACCTTCTTCATCTGCTCCTGTGCGCGCTTTGGGTCGTCCCAGAAGTCTGGAGCCTGGGTGCGTAGCTGCTCTTCTTCGAACTCTACTTTCTTCTTGTCTATATCGAGATACTTGTGCAGAGCGTCGGCGCGCTCCATTACGTCTTTCAGTTGATCTTGAGTTATCATTTTATTGAGTGTTGAGTGTGGAGTGAGGAGTTTATTCTGCGTACATTGCCTCAATCTCGTCTTTATAATGTTCGTTAATCACCTTGCGGCGCATCTTCAGCGTGTTTGTGAGCTCGCCGCTCTCCATCGTAAACGGATTTGGCAGCAGAGTGAAACGTTTAATTTGCTCGTAGTGTGCAAGCTGCTGCTGAAGGGTTTCGATGCGCTCCATTATCATCTCGTGGATTTGGGCATTGGCACATAACTCCTCTCGGCTACCGAACTGTATGTCGTTTGCCTTGGCATATTCCTCGAGCGTTTTGTATTCCGGAATGATAAGTGCCGATACAAACTTGCGCTGGTCGGCAATGATTACTATCTGGTCGATAAACTTGTCTACGAGAAGTTTTGCCTCAATCATCTGCGGAGCGATGTATTTGCCGTTGGATGTCTTGAAAAGGTCTTTGATGCGGTCTTTCAGATACAGCTCCCCGTCTTTCAGGTATCCGGAGTCTCCGGTTTTGAAGAATCCCTCGCTGTCGAACGACTGGGCGGTAATGTCGGGACGGTTGTAGTAGCCCTTTGTTATCGTGTCGCCTTTCAAGCAAATCTCGCCCTCGTCGCTGATTTTTACTTCAATATTATGAATAGGTCTGCCCACGGAACCTACGGTATATGGCTGTTCGCCGACGCGGTCGCACGACACGGTGGCGAGGCTCTCGGTTAGTCCGTAGCCAACAACCATGTTTAGTCCGATGGAGTGAACGAACTCTTCTACATGTGCCGATACGGTGGCTCCCGCCGTTGGGAAGATGTTTGTGTGTTCCAGTCCGAGCTCATGGCGCACAAGACTGAACACTGTCTTGTTATACATCTCGTATTCCAAATGCAGGGCGAGTGGCGGACGCTTGCCGCGACTCAAGTATTCGATATTGTGCTTCCTACCCACGGCAAGGGCATGTTTGAAAAGCTTGCGCTGCACGGCACTCGCATTATCTATCTTCTCTTGCACTCCAGTATATACTTTCTCCCAGAAGCGCGGCACGGCACACATACTCGTAGGATGAGTTTCACGCATAGACTGCTGCACTTCCCGTGGGTCGGTGTTTACAATCAGCGTGGCTCCCTCGGAGAGACAGAGCAGTGTCCAGCCTTTTTCGAAGATATGTGCATACGGCAGAAAGTTCATGATGCGGTCTTTGTCTGTAACATGCACCGCTCTGTGGTTTGCCTCCAAGGCTGCATGATATTGCAAATGAGAGAGCATAACTCCCTTGCTGTCGCCCGTTGTTCCACTGGTATACAGGATATTTGCGAGGTCGTCGAGATTTGCTTCTTTATAGAGTTGCTCCACTTCGGTCTGTCGCGGCAGTCCTTCGCCAAGCTTCAGGAAATCATCGAAGTATATGGCATTGGGGTCGTTGGGGTTTATCTTCACCGTATTGTCGTAGATGATGATGCGCTCAAGTGTAGGACAGTGGGCAAGTGTGCGGTGTGCCTTGTCATATTGTTCCTGCTGTCCGACGAAGAGGAAACGCACCTTGGCATCGTTTATCATAAACTGTATTTGCTGTTCGCTGCTTGTGGCATAGAATGGTATAGTAACGGCACGTATACCCCACGCTCCAAAGTCACTAAAAATATACTGTACTGAGTTTTGCGAGAACACTCCGATGTTCTCTTGCGGTTTTACGCCAAGATTGAGCAAAGCGTTTGATACCACCTTTACCTTTTGAGAAAATTCGTTCCACGAATATGTCTTCCACGTCTTGCTGCCGAAGTCTCTGTATATCAGAGCCTGGCGGTCGCCGTATTTCTTTGCCTGGTCGTGTACCAGGACTGACAAATGACTGTTAGTCTGCATAATGTTTTGTTTTTCTCGCTGAAAGCGCACACAGATGTATGTTTTCCCTTCCGGCGACTTATTTATGCAAAGATAATGCAAATCGAGAGAAGAACAAAATGAATTCATTCATTTTTTTATTCCGAGATGCAGCTTATCTTATGAAAAGAGAATAAAGATTTTAAAACGCGCCAATTATTTGTCAGTTTTTATTTTCTCTCCACTTTTTCCCTTTGGTTCAAGCAGTTTTCTATATTCCGCCTGATTGTTGAGCAACCGGCACGCCTCAATCATCTGTTTATCGGTATTCAGGTTGTTTTCTATTGCTCCTGACTGCCAGTAGTATGCCGCCACGATGTCTGCCTGGATAATCTGTTTTATCAGCGACTTGTTGCGGTCGAGGTCGGTGGCAAGGTTGTGTTTCAGTTTTTTCTCCAATGCCTCAAACTCCGGTTTGGCATCATCGTAGTAACCCTCAAACTGGGCTATTTTCTTGAGGCGGTCGAGTTCCTTGCCGCTCTCAGCATCATATTTGAATCCACTCTTTATTACGCATTGCTTGAAGTCTTCGTATTCCTCGTCCGTGAGTTCAAACTGTCCTGCCGGGGCTATTGTGGGATGCTTGGCGATATAGTCTATCTCATAGTTGAGCATCACCTCTGTAGAGTCGAGTCCGCTCATGCTCAAGTAGTAGGCAATGTTTGGCAACGAGTCGGGCTTCACCTCTATATCGGGCTTTATGCCACCGCCGTCGCGCACTTCCCTACCGTTGCGTGTGTAGAAGACCTTTGTCAGACTGTCTGGTATATGCTCGGTATATCCGCCATGGGCGTGCTTGTAGTTTATTGCCTGAATACAACGGTTGCTGGGGATATAATACTTTCCGGTGGTCAGTTTCATCTGCCCGTTGTATAGCAGGTCTACGGGTGCCTGTACAAGTCCCTTGCCATATGTGCGTGTGCCGAGCACCACGGCACGGTCGAGATCTTGCAGACTACCTGATGTTATCTCACTTGCCGATGCCGTCTCGCCGTTCACCATTACTACAATCGGCATCACTGTATCTATAGGCTCCACGGTGGTCTGATAGTCTTTGTTCATGCGCTTCATCTTTCCGCGTGTCTTGACTATGGTTAGGCCTTTAGGCACGAACATGTTGACGATATTTACCGCCTCGCTCACCGAACCGCCACCATTGCCGCGCAAATCAAAGACGAGGCCTTTCATACCCTGGTGCTTTAGATCAATGAGGGCACGGCGCACGTCTTTGGCGCAGTCTTCCGTAAAGCTATTGAGATTGATGTACCCGATACTGTCGGGACGCATACCATAATAAGGAAGGAACGGCAGGGTGATGGCACGGCGCGTGATACGCATCTGTATCGTCTTGCCTGTCGACGGACGCTTTATCTTGAGGATAAACGTGGTTCCTGGGTCACCGCGAAGATGGGAACTGACGAAGGATGTGTTTTTGTCGGTCATCGTGGTATCGTCGATACTGAGGATAATGTCGCCTTTCTTCAGTCCTGCTTCTGCCGCCGGACTGCCTTCGTACGGTTCATCGATGACTACTCTGCCGAGCTGCATATTCTGGCGTATCATGGCTCCTATGCCCACATATTTTCCGGTGAGCATATTCTTCAGTTTGTTTACCTCATTCTCCGGATAATATACGGTATACGGGTCGAGGGAATTGAGCATTCCCTTTATTCCGGTGCCTATCACTTCGTCGGCATCGAGCGTGTCGACGTATATCATATCAAGATAGCGGTAGATATTGTTGAACACCTCGATATTTTTCGCCACCTTGAAGTTATGGTCTTTGTCGTCTTGTGCCTTCACAATGCCTGCAGCGAGTGCAAGGACAAGCATGACTACTGGTATTATTTTTCTCATTTTCCCTTTTTATTTTCTATGCTTGTTCGTAATATAGCTGCAAATCTACAAAAAAATCCCGTACTTGCTCTCATCATGCTATGCTTTTTTATATTCATTATATTATTGGGAGGATAATCCGCAGACTCCGGGAACCAAGAGAGAAGAATAAATGAAGGAAGAAAAATGGGGATAAAAAAAAGAGTTACCGAAGTAACTCTTTCTGCGCTTCAAGATGGGCTTGAACCAACGACCCCCTGATTAACAGTCAGGTGCTCTAACCAACTGAGCTATTGAAGCATTGTTTGCTATCGTTCTTGATTGCGGTTGCAAAGGTACGGCGTTTTTTTTATTCCTCCAAATATTTTCCAAAAAAAATTCATCTTTTAGAAAGAAAAATTTATTTCTGAGACTTTTAAAGCCTATTCCACCTTAATTAATATAAAGGGAAGGGCTTTTTTAAATATATTTGAGCCAGTTATATGAAAAGGGACTAATATGATACAGAAGTTTAACGCCATTGATATTTCTATCAAACACCGACGGCATTTGATAGAAACGCTGACGATGTTTGAAAGAAACGCTGGCAGCAAACGATACATAAAAATATTCTGATTATTCCTCAAGCTTCCGTTTCTGGATTCTGTCCGAGTACCTTTCGCTGATCTTCGAGAATACCCATCAGTTCATCCATTGTGGAGGCACGTAACATAGCGATACGGGTTTGGCGGAAGTTGGCGATACCCTTGAATATCGGACTCGCTGCAAGATGCCGCCTTGTATGAAGGATACCACGGTATTCGTCGATGCACTCCACATTTACGCGCAACTGCTCTTCGAGGATATCAAGTTTCTTGTTGAAATCGAGCGAACTGTCTGTTTCCTTACCGTCGAGATAATCACGTATTTCCTTAAAAATCCATGGTCTGCCGAATGTTGCCCTACCTATCATTACGGCATCCACACCATATTCTTCAAAGGCGTGGCGTGTCTCTTCCGGAGTGGTAATGTCGCCGTTTCCGATTATCGGAATATTGATGCGCGGATTGCGCTTCACCTCACCGATAAGAGTCCAGTCGGCACTGCCGGTATACATCTGTGCGCGTGTTCTGCCATGAATGGTCAGCGCCTGTATACCGCAATCCTGCAACTGTTCAGCGAGGTCAGTTATCACGAGGTTGTCGCTGTTCCAGCCCAGTCGCGTCTTTACCGTGACTGGCGTATTTACCGCTTTCACTACATTACGCGTGATATCGAGCAAAAGGGGGATATTCTGAAGCATTCCAGCTCCGGCACCCTTTCCTGCCACTTTTTTCACTGGACAACCAAAGTTGATGTCGATTACATCAGGATGTGCCTGGTCTTCTACTATCTTTGCAGCCTCAACCATGGAGTCAACATCCCGTCCGTATATCTGAATGCCGACGGGACGTTCCTCATCACAGACGGTGAGCTTGCTGACTGTGCTCTTCACAGAGCGCACCAGTGCCTCGGCACTTACAAATTCTGTATATACCATCGAAGCGCCGTAGCGCTTGCAAAGCATACGGAAGCCAATATCCGTTACATCTTCCATAGGAGCGAGGAACAGAGGATTGGCACCAAATTCTATATTTCCAATTTTCATTTCTTTCTTTTTTTGAGGAGATGAGAGTAATAGATATATGACTTATAGGAACTATAGGACTTAAAAGGCACATAAGACTTAAAAGAGACATATAGAACATATAAGAATGGAAAAGTTATATCCTCTATTTTATAAGATGATACACTCCTCCGGCAAGAGCTTTCAACACGCCCTGCATCTCAAGGGTAAAGAGTGTTGAGGTAAGACTGCTTATCGGTATTGATGTTTTTACCGACAATACATTAAGCTGCATGTCGCCGTTTTCGGCAAGACAGTCTACAATTGTCTTTTCATCACCGCTATACTCCGGGAAGAGTTCGCGTTCTATGCCTTGACCGCGGGCAACCGCAAGTGCAGCATCCGTCTCCCACCCCATTGCATTGACAATATCATCGCCTGAGGTCACGAGGCGTGCGCCATTGTCGCGGATAAGATTATTGCAGCCCTCGGAATATTTGTCGCCCACTCTCCCTGGGAAGGCAAATACTTCTCTACCATAATCCTGCGCCATGGAGCACGTGATAAGTCCGCCGCCACGAGATGCGCTCTCAATGAGTATCGTAGCATCCGACATTCCTGCAACAATACGGTTGCGTCTGACGAAGTTTATCTTGTCGGCATTTGTATGGATAAAATGTTCTGTGAGAAGTCCGCCACAGCCTAACATCTTGTTCGCCGTTTCCCGATGGCGCGGCGGATACAGGTTGTCGAGTCCGTGAGCGAGTACGCCGACTGTAGGTACGGCATTGTTGAGCGACGCACGATGGGCAATGATGTCTACGCCGTATGCCAGTCCGCTGACGACAAGCAGTTCCGGACATTTTTCCTTCAGCGTTGCCATAAGAGTCTTGATAACATCCTCGGCATATACCGTAGCATGCCGTGTGCCCACGATATTCACTATGCGCTTGCAGTTAAGGTCGGCATTGCCTTTATAGAACAACACAAGCGGAGCATCGTTGCAAGCCTTCAGTCGCGAAGGATAAGCTTCGTCGGTTACCGTAAGGACTTGTATGCCGTTGGCAGCAACATATTCAGCCTCTTCTTCTGCCCGTTCTCTCATTACTGCCATCTTCTGCAACGAAGACACGAGGCGCGACGATACATCAGGCAAAATATCACGGATATTCTTGCAGTTGTCGACTATTGCCGAGAATGAACCGGCACGCTGCACCAGAGTGCGCATTGCCGGGATGTGGAAAAAGCTCATCCTGGCAAGTGCCATGGCATTTATCGTCTCTTGGGTTATGGTAGACATGGGGTTATTGTTTTCCTATATATTCTTTAAAAGCTTCGTCATATTCCTTGCTGTTGGCGAGTTTGCCGTCAACGATACATACGAGGTCTATGATACCCTTAAAACAGAGTTTGTTGTCGGAGGCACGATAGATGTCTTGATGGAACACGTATTTTATGCCTTCTTTCGTAAGGTTAAGACGGGAATAGAACTCGTCGTCGCACTGCAACGGGGTCTTGAACTGCAGATTCATCCTTGCCACCACGGCATCAATGCCACGGCGGTGCATATCGGCAAAACTAAGTCCACACTGTTGCAAGAACAGATGTCGGGTATGTTCTGCATAATGCAGATAGTTGGCATTGTTGACAATGCCCTCGATGTCGCACTCGTAGTCGCGAACCATCATTTTGGTTTCAAATATATATTTCATTGTTTCTGTCATTTTACGAAGAGTTCGGAGTCATTAGCCGGCTCAGAGTTCCTTTGGTTTCCCAACCACACAAAAAGTCTACAGCCACAAGACGCTCTCGTTACCCATGTTGAAGAGCAAATCCAGAATACTCATGTTTGGTAGAAAGCCGTGGCGCATTGCATATACCTGATAATACCGCTTTGGAATGAAATCAGGGTCTGGCATAGGATGCTTAGGACGGATGGTGTCTCTCAAGTCAACAATACCCCTGTCTTTTGCCTCCTCCGGCGTAATGTAATGGTCGGTAAGCGATATGTCGGGGGTAATATCGAGCAACTCACACATTTTCCGGCAGATGTCAATATTATATTCATAAAGACTGTCCCAGCGGTCGGTAAAGAACGGAAGGATATCATCGGCATAATACTCAAAGAATGGAGATTCGCCATAGGCACTCTTCAGAGCATTCCAGTGTACATGGCGCCAGTTGCCATGATCGCTTACCCCACCACCTGGCTTTACCGGAACGCTAAGGGAAAGAGGCCCATTGGGGGTGGCAATAATACAGCGGTTGCGGTATGTCTGCTTTATGAAACTGTCGTGATTCTCTATCAGCACTTTACCGTAACGGTTCAGCTTCTGATACCACTGGACCGGACCGAAATAGGCTGAGGATAATAGAACTGTCATATATTTTTCTTTTCACATTAAAGCCGCAGTTTTCTCAAAGCGGCACAATCCACCTGTTTTTTCTGAAACTCCCGAAGAAGGATTCGCTGTTGCCTTTTGAATAGACAATCATCACGATACGTCCGATGATATGGTCTTCGGGGACAAAGCCATAATACCGGCTGTCTGGCGAGGTATCACCGGGCATAACAGACATCCAGTAATAGTTCTTTGAAAAATATGCATAGCGCGTCTCTTTCCCGTCAAGAAACAATTTTCCGCTTACAATATCCGCCGTGCGGTGTTCGTGTATGCGGAAGGTATTGCAAAGCAATTTTATGTTCCATGGCGTTACTTCTACCATACGGCACTTCCGCGGCGGAATGATGATATGATGGTCGACGATAATGGTATCGCCAGGACCTGCCATGCAGAATGCGGCATGAATGGGACGGGCGGAAACGCTATTGAGGGTGTCGAGGGGATAATTGAAGGCGACGAGTTCTCCCTTCCCTATCTTCTTGCCGAACCATCGGCTATAGTGGAAGAATTTTTCTCCGCCTGTGCGCAGCCCATAGCTCCACCGGTTCACCAAAACACGGTCGCCGCCAATGAGCCACGGCTTTATGCCCGACTCCGGCACGGTATAGATGGCGAACGCCAGTCCGCGGAACAGCAGCATTACCGCTGCTGCCGCAAAAATGGCTGTTATGAACTTAAAAAAGCTACGCATTGTAATTTACCTTTGGGGATAACCCGTATGCCTTACTTTATGTTGTCAACGAAGCGGAACAAACGGTTCCATCTGATTCTTGAGAATCCTTTGCGGTCTGGATCGCTTGACCACCAGATGAATATCGGTTTGCCAACGATATGGTCTTCTGGCACAAAGCCCCAATAGCGCGAGTCTGCCGAATTATGGCGATTGTCGCCCATCATCCAGTAGTAGTCCATTTTAAAGGTATAATGGTCTGTCTGCTTGCCGTTGATGTATATCTTGCCGCCTTTCACCTCAAGCCGGTTATGCTCATAAGCCTGAATCGGACGCTCATAAATGGCGATATTCTTCATATTGAGCTTAATCGTAGCTCCTTTTTTCGGTATCCATATCGGTCCGTAGTTGTCGCGGGTCCATCCCGTCACGGCATCGAGCGGATAGAGCAGATCGTCTTTCAGTTCCGGAGCTAAAGAGACACTCTTCACAAGAGTCTTGTTGGCAGCAAGTGCCTTTGCGGCATACTTTGTGAGCGGCATGTATCCGTTTTGGTTAAGACTTGTGAGATCTTCCATACTTATGCCAAGCTCTTTCATTACATCATCGGGAAGCGCCTGATTGAGCTTCACATTATAAGAATACTGTACATTGTCTGGCTCTTTGTTGGGCTTGCCGTCGAGATAGACGATGCGGTTCTTTATCTGGAGCGTCATTCCCGGCAGACCGACACAACGCTTTACGTAGTTTTCACGACGGTCTGTAGGACGACTGATTATCTCGCCAAACTGCTGCGGATTTGAGGCAACATATTGTCTGCCTGTGTTATATACGTTCTTGAAATAGTCGTATTGCTGCTGCGCATTCATAGCGCTGAGGTTTACCGGCTGGTTTGCGAGCAGCTGATATCCCATTGAATAGCAGATGTCGCGGTAGAAATCTGCATTCTGATAGTTTTCCACGAGGGTATCGCCTGCCGGATAGTTAAACACCACGATGTCGTTAAGCTTTACGTTGCCCAGTCCTTTCACTCTCCGGTAGTCCCAATGAGGCCACTCGATATACGACTTTGTGTTGATTACCGGCAATGTATGCTGGGTAAGAGGCATCGTAAGCGGTGTTTCCGGAATTCGCGGACCGTAGCTTACTTTGCTCACGAAGAGGTAATCGCCAGTAAGGAGCGACTTTTCGAGAGATGACGACGGAATTACATAATTCTGGAAAAAGAACTGATTGATGAAATATACGGCGACAAGGGCGAAGACGAGGGCGTCAACCCACGACATCACGAAGCGAACCGGTCCTTCTGCGTCTTTCCACCATTGCCATCTTATCTTCTTTGTGATATAAACATCATAGATAAACGGCACAACGATTAAGCCGAGCCAACTTTTTACCCATACGAGAAACAGCAGATACAACACAAGAACACCTATGAATTTCATCCACTGCACCTTCATGTTAAGGTTTTGCTTTTCTTTGTCTATCATTTTTTCTTATTTTTTATGAGAGTAATGGGAGTAATGAGGCCTATAGGAGTAATAAGACTTATAGGAGTAATAGGACAAATAAGACTTATAAGACAAACAGGACTTCTTACTCAACAATCCTAACTCCTTAAAACTTAAACATGTCGCTGATAGTGAGCAGGCCGCTATGGTCCTTTGTATACTCAGCTGCCAACACTGCACCGAGAGCAAAGCCCTTACGTGAGTGGGCATCATGGGTAATGGTGATACTGTCGGCATCACTGTCGTATATAATCGAATGTATGCCCGGCACTTCATCACGACGTATGCTCTCGATAGGAAGCTCGTCTGACGGTACATCGTTTGTACCCTCAACTGTTCCGTCGGCAAGACGCTGCACGCCTTTCACCCACGACTTCTTGCGGTCGATGTCGTTTACAATCTCTTCGGCAAGGGTTATCGCCGTGCCGCTCGGAGCGTCAAGTTTGTGGATATGGTGTGTCTCCTCCATACGGACATCATACTGAGTAAAGCCGTTCATTATCTTTGCCAGATAACGGTTGACAGCTGAGAATATAGCAACACCGATTGAGAAGTTTGATGCCCAGAACAAGGTCTGTCCGCCTTCTACCGAACACATCTTGCGAACATCATCGCCATGGTCTTTCATCCAGCCCGTAGAACCGGAAACTACCTTCACGTTATTTTTGAAAGCACGGAGATAATTACCGTATGCCGCAGTAGGGTTGGTAAATTCAATTGCCACATCGGCACTCTTGAATGCCTCGCTGTCGAAATCCTGCTGATTGTCGATGTCGATAATGCACACTATTTCATGACCACGGTCTTTGGCAATCTGCTCTATCATCTTACCCATCTTTCCGTAGCCGATCAATGCTATTTTCATAATACCTTTATTTGTTTTTTTGTTTTATATTGTTGTTTTTAACATGCAAATATAATGATTTTACTTTTTATGCTACATTTTTTAGACTTAAATTTGCATAAATGGGCGTTCATTGTGGCGTAGCAAGAGAATTTGCAGTATATTTGCAAGTTCAATAAACGAAAATTTTCATTTTAACTGATGTTTTTATGGTGCTGAATTATATTTGGATTGCATTTTTTATCATCGCATTTGCTGTAGCCTTGGTGAAGCTGGTCTTCACGGGCGACTTTAATGTTTTCCCCGACATGATGAACTCTACGTTCGATTCGTCGAAGACTGCCTTCGAAATTTCTTTAGGACTTACTGGAGTGCTGTCGCTATGGCTCGGCATCATGAAGATTGGCGAAAAGGGAGGTATGGTAAACGCCCTGGCACGGATTCTTTCGCCGGTGTTCTGCAAGCTATTCCCTGATATTCCCAAAGGCCACCCCGTAACGGGCTCCATATTCATGAATATCGCTGCAAACATGCTGGGACTCGACAATGCCGCCACGCCGCTCGGACTGAAGGCCATGGAACAGCTACAGCAGTTGAATACAAAGAAGGACACGGCGACAAACCCGATGATTATGTTTCTCGTGCTTAATACCAGCGGACTGACTCTTATACCGGTGAGCATAATGGTATACAGGGCACAAATGGGAGCGGCTCAGCCTACGGATATATTTATCCCTATACTGCTTGCCACATTCTTCTCGACAATCGCAGGAATTATCATAACAAGCCTATATCAGCATATAAACCTCCTGAACCGCGTAATGCTGCTTACAGTTGGCGGCATGTGTGTTGTGGTGGCTGCAATTATATGGGGATTCGGTCAGCTCGACAAAAGTCAGATGAATATCGTCAGTACGACAGTGGCAAATATCCTTCTGATGACTATCATCGTGGGATTTATCATTGCCGGAGTAAGGAAGCGGGTGAATGTCTACGATGCCTTTATCGAGGGGGCTAAAGAGGGTTTCCAAACTGCCGTAAGAATCATCCCGTATCTCGTGGCTATTCTTGTTGGCATCGGGGTGTTCCGCGCCTCGGGAGCCATGGATATGCTTATCGGCAGAGTGAAATGGTGTGTGGAAGCTTGCGGCGGCAACACCGACTTTGTCGGGGCACTGCCAACGGCACTGATGAAACCGCTATCAGGAAGTGGCGCCCGCGGAATGATGGTTGATGCCATGACGACATACGGGGCTGACTCGTTTGTGGGCAGACTGAGCTGCGTGTTCCAGGGGTCTACCGACACTACATTCTACATCCTCGCCGTATATTTCGGCAGCGTTGGTATCAGATACACGCGGCATGCCGTGGCTTGCGGACTGCTTGCCGACCTCGCCGGTGTTATAGCGGCTATAGCTATCTGCTACATGTTCTTCTAACGGTAATCATAGAATAATTCGGGCATGCAGGAATCTTCTCCTCACTAAAATAATACTGCTATGGAATATAACAGGAAAAAGATAAGCAGCTACAAGACGCTGACAGTTTACAAAAAGAGTGAATGTGTGTTTGACTATTGCAGCAGTACCGCTATGCAAGAAGCACAACGACAGTGAATGGTATCGCAAACAGATAAAAGGGCGGTCTGCCGAAGACATAGCAAATCTTGCACTGATAGCAATCCACCAAACACTTGCCCTTTTACGCGGATACATCGACTGGCAAGACCGTAGGTTCCTTACAGAAGGTGGAATCAGGGAGCAAAGATATAAAGCGAGACAAGAATATAGGAATGGATGGAAACAGAAATAAAAAGATAATTAAAGTTGTAAGAGTTAGGTTGTAAATAGTAAAATTGGAGTGGTAGATGTTGTAGGGATTGTAGGTAATGTAGGTGTTGTAGGTTTGGTAAGAAACCCTACCAAACCTACAACAACCTACCAAACCTACTAAACTTACCAAACCTACCAAAAACCTACATTACCTACCACCCCTACCCCAAAAAAGAAATATGGCAAATTTAAAATCATTAGCAAAGGATACTGCAATATATGGACTTAGCAGTATCGTGGGAAGATTCTTAAACTATCTTCTCGTGCCGCTATATACGGCAAAATTATCAGCTGCCAGTGGCGGCTACGGTGTGATAACAAATGTGTATGCCTATACGGCATTGCTCATGGTAATCCTGACATACGGAATGGAAACCACTTTCTTCCGTTTTGCAAACAAGGAGAACGAGGATCCGCAAAAAGTTTATACCACTACTCTGATTAGCGTGGGATTCACCTCTCTGCTGTTTATCGCATTGGTACTTCTTTTCATCAACCCAATCTCGGCATTCATGGGCTACGCCAATCATGAATCCTACGTATGGGTAATGGCTATCACCGTGGCAATCGATGCCTTCCAGTGCATCCCGTTTGCTTATCTGAGATACAAGAAACGCCCGATGAAATTTGCAGCACTGAAGATGCTGAATATTTTCATGGCAATTGCACTGAATATCGTCTTCTTCCTCATTCTGCCGAATATCTACGATGCCAACGGCGGAACGGGAGCTATCACAAATATCTACGACCCTACTGTGGGTGCCGGATATGCCTTCTACATTAATCTCTTCTGCTCGGCTTCGCTGACGTTCTTCTTCTGGAAAGAACTGTTCTGCCAAAAATACTCTTTCGACATGCAACTGCTGAAGCGTATGATGAGCTACAGCTGGCCTATCCTCGTGCTCGGCATCGCCGGAATATTAAACCAGACCGCCGACAAGATTCTCTTCCCGAAGATTTACACCGGGGCTGACGCCCATACACAACTCGGAATATACGGAGCGGCAAGCAAGATTGCCATGATCATGGCTATGATTACTCAGGCGTTCCGCTACGCCTACGAACCGTTCGTATTCGGTAAATCGAAGGATAAGGACAACCGCGACACTTATGCTAAGGCAATGAAATATTTCATCATATTCACTCTGCTCGCCTTTCTCGTGGTCATTGGATATATGGATGTGTTGCGACATATTATCGGCAGAGACTACTGGGAGGGACTAAAGGTTGTGCCTATCGTAATGGCTGCCGAGATAATGATGGGAGTATACTTCAATCTCTCGTTCTGGTATAAGCTTATCGACAAAACGATTTGGGGCGCATACTTCTCTGGAGTGGGATGCGCTGTGCTTCTCGCCGTAAACATCATCTTCGTGCCGCGATATGGCTACATGGCATGCGCATGGGCTGGATTTGCCGGCTACGGCACGGCTATGGTCCTGTCGTATTTCGTGGGACAGAAGAAATACCCTATCAACTACCCGATGAAGGAAATCGGCATATATGTGGTTATCACCGTGGCTATGTATTTCTGCATGACGGCAGCAAACAGAAACTTGCCTCTCGGACTTGCTCTCGCGGTCAACACTCTGCTCGGACTGATTTTCATTGCATACATAATAAAAAAGGATTTTCCGTTGAGCAGTCTG